>CAIQIL010000645.1 GCA_903871865.1 uncultured Burkholderiales bacterium | reverse complement strand
CTCGAAAAACAGGGCAGGGTAGCCCTCGCCGAAGGGCATCAGCAGGCGCCAGGCCAGTGCCAGCAAGAGGTTGATGAGCACCGTGAGCGCCAATAACAGCAAGGCAAAACAGGCAAACAGGCGGACGGTGCGGGCCTGGGCCTGTTGCTGGTGCTCGCGGAACTGCATGGCGAGGGTCCAGGGCTCAGAAGCTGACTTTGACCGGCTCGCGCTCGGCCTCGGACGAGGTCGATTGCAGCATGGCGGCGTGCTTGAAGCCGAACAGGCCGGAGACGATGCGCGTGGGGAAAGCCTCGGCGGCGTTGTTGTAGAGGAGGCTGGCGTCGTTGAAGTACTGGCGCGAGAACGCCACCTTGTTTTCGGTGTGCGTGAGCTCTTCGGAGAGGTCGCGCATCTGCGCATCGGCCTTCAGCTCGGGGTAGGACTCGGCCACGGCCTGGAAGCGGCCCAGCGCGCTGGCCAGCGACGATTCGGCCATGGTCAGGCTCTTGATGGCACCCGATTCCAGCGGCTTGCTGCGCGCCAGGTCGTTGGCGGCCATGGCCTGTGCGCGGGCGGCCGTGACGCGCTCCAGCGTGTCACGTTCGTGCGCCATGTACTTGCGCGCCACCTCCACGAGGTTGGGGATCAGGTCGTGACGGCGCTTGAGCTGCACGTCGATCAGGGCGAAGGCGTTGGCGATGTCGTTGCGCAGGCGCACGAGGCGGTTGTAGGCGCCGGTGGCCCAGAC
Source organism: uncultured Burkholderiales bacterium (assembly GCA_903871865.1). Lineage (GTDB taxonomy): Bacteria > Pseudomonadota > Gammaproteobacteria > Burkholderiales > Burkholderiaceae_C > Aquabacterium. The sequence continues at coordinate 5,135 of CAIQIL010000645.1, read as the reverse complement.
CACCGTGAAGGCGACGGCGCCCAGCAACAGCAGCATGGTGGTGTCCAAAGGTGTCTCCCGGAGGTTTCTTGTGCAGGCAGGCTATTTTTTCAGAGCTTGGCCGCGGTTTCTGTGACCGTTTGGCTGAACGCTGCGAAGCCATCACGCCGCAGCACGCAGGCCGGGCAGTTGCCGCAGCCGTATCCCCAGGCATGGCGCTGCGTGCGGTCGCCGAGGTAGCAGGTGTGGGTGTGCTCGACGATGACGTCGTTGAGGGCCGCGCCGCCGAGTTGCTCGGACAGGGCCCAGGTCTGCGCCTTGGTCAGCCACATCAGCGGGGTTTCCACCGTCATGGGGCTGTCCAGGCCCAGGCTGACGGCCACCTGCAGCGCCTTGAGCGTGTTGTCGCGGCAGTCGGGGTAGCCGGAGAAATCGGTTTCGCACATGCCGCCGACCAGCACCGAGGCACCGCGCCGGTAGGCCACGGCCGCGGCGAAGGTCAAAAACAGCAGGTTGCGCCCTGGCACGAAGGTGTTGGGCAAGCCATTGGCCTGCATCTCGATGGCGCGCGTCTCGGTCAGGGCGGTGTCGGAAATCTGCCCCAGCAGACGCAGGTCCAGCATGTGGTCATCGCCCAGGCGGGCCGCCCACGCCGGGAATTGCGCACTCAGCGCTGCGCGAACGGTCGGGCGGCAGTCGAGCTCGACGCTGTGGCGCTGGCCGTAGTCGAAGCCGATGGTTTCCACGCGGGCGTAGCGGCTCAGGGCCCAGGCCAGGCACGCGGTGGAGTCCTGCCCGCCCGAAAACACCACCAGGGCGGTGCGCGGGTCCAGGTGCACGGGGGATGGGGCTGCGACAGACGGAAGCATGGGCCAGAGCATAGTCCATGGCCAAGGGCCGCCGGGCCCACCTCGGTCCGGGGCATGTCCCTGCGCACCGTGGGCGCCCGTTCTGCGCGACAATAGAGGGTTTCCTCCCAGCCCAGAGCCGACACCAGGCGCTTTCGACACCATGGCCGCGTTCAACCAAGAAACCGTCACCTACGTCCACCACTGGAACGACACCCTGTTCAGCTTCAAGACCACGCGGGATCCGGCGCTGCGCTTTGCCAGCGGCCATTTCGTGATGATCGGGCTGGAAGTCGATGGCAAGCCGCTGATGCGCGCCTACTCCATCGCCAGTGCGAACTACGAAGAGCACCTGGAATTCCTGTCGATCAAGGTGCAGAACGGCCCGCTGACTTCGCGCCTGCAGCACCTGAAGGTGGGCGACAAGATCCTGGTGAGCCGCAAGGCCGTTGGCACGCTGGTGGTCGATGACCTCAAGCCCGCGCCCAACCTCTACCTGTTCGGCACGGGCACGGGCCTGGCGCCCTTCATGAGCATCGTCCAGGACCCCTACACCTACGAGAAATTCGACAAGGTGGTGCTGGTCCACGGTGTGCGCACGGTCAGCGAGCTGGCCTACCACGACTTCATCTCGCAAGAGCTGCCCGACCACGAGCTGCTGGGCGAGCTGGTGCGCGACAAGCTGCTGTACTACCCGCTGGTCACCCGCGAAGCGTTCCGCAACCAGGGCCGCCTGACCGACCTGATCGAGAACGGCAAGATGGCCGCCGACTTGGGGCTGCAGCCCCTGAACCCGCACACCGACCGCGCCATGATGTGCGGCAGCCCCTCCATGCTGACCGACCTGTGCAAGATCCTGGACGCCCGTGGCTTCAAGATCTCGCCCTCGCAGGGTGAGGCCGGCGATTACGTCATCGAGCGCGCCTTCGTCGAGAAGTGAGCGCGCCAGGCGGCCACCCTCGGGTGGTCCCAGTAGGTGTCGAAGAAGTAGTGCATGACGGTGTTGACGAGGGGCTCGACGAAGGTCACGGCCCCCGCCACCGCGAGGTTGCCCGTGAGGGCATAGGTCACCCCGAAGGACGTGCCCACGTGGAGGGCGCCGAAGGTTGCGGTCTTGGCCATGGGGCGCTCCTTTCTGGGGTGTTTCTCAATCAAGAATGATTCTCATTATCTTGATGGGCGGGATCTTCGCAAGGCAAACGCCTGCATCACCCCGATAGGCGCAGGCCATCGGGCCCCCTGTTCGGGGTCGTGCCCATGGCAGTTGGGCAGCTTTGTTGAATACTTCACGGTTCAACGGAGTCCATCCATGCCTGTGTTCCCCCGCGCCGCTGCACCCTCGTCCCCACTTTCAGCCTCAGCCGCTTCAGGCAAGCTCCACTGGCTGGCTTCCTGGTTCACCCCCCTGGTGGCAGCCGCGGCCTACCTCTTGTTTTGGCCCACGCCCATCGCCCCCGTGGCCTGGGACGCGCTCACCAACCTGGGCTACAGCGGTGCGCACGTCGCCAACACCCGCCTGACGCCGCTGCAGCAGATCCCCCTGGGGGCCGGGCAGGAAGGGCCAGAGCACATCCTCGCGCACCGCGGCTGGTTGTACAGCGGCTTGTCCAATGGCGATGTGTTGCGCCTGGACACCCGTGGCGAGCGCCAGAGCGTGGTCGTCAACACCGGCGGTCGCCCGCTGGGCCTGGACATGGATGCGCAAGGTCGCCTGTTGGTGGCCGACGCCATGAAAGGCCTGCTGCGCGTCACAGGGCAGGGGGCCGAAGCCCGCACCGAGACGCTGCTCGCCACCGTGCCCCACCCCGTGCCCAACGACCCGGTGCGTTACGCCGATGCCATCCAGGTGGGCCCCGACGGCACCCTGTGGCTCACCGACGCCACGCGCCGTTTTGGCGCCAAGGACCTGGGCGGCACCTTCGAGGCCAGCGTGCTCGACATCCTGGAGCACAGCTGCACCGGCCGGCTCATCGCGCAAGACCCGGTCACCTTGCAAGCCCGCGTGGCGCTGGACGGCCTGTGCTTCCCCAACGGCATCGCCTTCACGGCCGATGGCAAGCAGATGCTGCTGTCTGAGACCGGCACTTACCGCATCCTCAAGCTGGATTTGGCCAAGCTCTCGCTGGTGCGCACCGCCTCGGGCCACACCGGCGTGCCCACGCTGGCCCAGGCCATGCAACAGGGTGCGGCCACGGTCTTGCTGGACAACCTGCCTGGCTACCCGGACAACCTCACACGTGGCGAGGGCGGGCGCATCTGGGTGGGCCTGACCAAGCCACGCAGCCCGGTGATCGATGCCGCGGCCAAGCACCCGATGCTGCGCAGCATCACCCTGCGCCTGCCGCGTGCGCTGTGGCCTGTGCCCAAGGCCTATGGCCACCTGATCGCGTTCGATGACGAAGGCAAGGTCTTGGCCGACCTGCAAGACCCGCAAGGCGCCTATCCCGAAACCACCGCGGCCACCGAGGCCGATGGCAAGCTCTTCGTGCAGAGCCTGCATGCGCACAGCCTGGGCTGGATGGCTTACCCGCCGAAGTGAGTCACGTGGTGAGTCACCCGTTGATCCGCCCAGGGCGACAACTCAAGGCGCCAGCCAGTGGGCGCGGGCGTCCCAGCCCGTCTTGAGGATCAGCGCGCCAACCACGACCAGGAAGGCCACGCGCACAAAGCCGGCGCCATGGCGCAGCGCCAGGCGCGTGCCCAGGGCGCTGCCGGCCACATTGGCCACGGCCATGGGCAGTGCCAAAGCCCACACCACGTGCCCGTGGGGGATGAACCAGGCCAGCGCGGCCACGTTGGTGGCGAAGTTCAGGCGCTTGGCCGCGGCGCTGGCGTGGAGGAAATCCCAGCCCAGGCCGCGCACCAGCGCGAACACGAAGAAGCTGCCGGTGCCCGGACCAAACACCCCGTCGTAGAAACCGATGCCCGCGCCCAGCGCGGTGGCCACCAGCGCTTCCTGCCGGTGTGACAGGTGCGGTGCGTGCGCGTGGCCCAGGTCTTTGCGCCACAGGGTGTAGGCCCACACGGCCACCAGCACGGGCGGCAGGGCCAGGCGGAAGTGCGCCGCAGGCACCCGGGTGGCCAGCCATGCGCCCAGCAGCGCCCCGAGCAGGGCGGCCACCATGGCGCCCCACAACCGGGCCGACGGCAGGCGCACACGTTGCGCGTACTGCCAGGCCGACCAGCCCGTGCCCCACACCGAGGCGGCCTTGTTGGTGCCCAGCAGCGTGGCCGGCACGGCGTTCGGGAACAGGCCGAACAGCGAGGGCACCATGATGAGCCCCCCGCCACCCACGATGGCGTCCACCAGCCCGGCGCTGGCCGAGGCCAGCAGCATCAGGCCGATGTTCGTGGGGTTCAGCTCCAGCAAAGCGCAGGCAGGTCAGCTGCGGATTTCACCTTGGCCCAGCACCACGTATTTCAGCGAGGTCAGGCCCTCCAGGCCCACCGGGCCGCGCGCATGGAACTTGTCCGTGCTGATGCCGATTTCCGCGCCCAGGCCGTACTCGAAGCCGTCGGCGAAACGCGTCGAGGCATTGATCATCACGCTGCTGGAATCCACCTCGCGCACGAAACGCATGCCGTGGGGGTGGTTGGTCGTCAGGATGGCGTCGGTGTGATGCGAGCCGCACCGGTTGATGTGCGCGATGGCCTCGTCCAGCGAATCCACCACCTTCACCGCGATGACCGGGGCGAGGTACTCTTCGAACCAGTCCTGCTCGGTGGCGTCCACCACCTTGGCGCCTGGCACGTCGGCCAGGATGGCCTTGGCGCGGGCATCGGCGCGCATCTCCACGCCCTTGTCGGCGAACACGCGGCCGATCAGCGGCAGGAAGGCGGCGGCTTGCGCGCTGTGCACCAGCAGCGATTCGGTGGCGTTGCAGGGGCTGTACTTCTGCGTCTTGGCGTTGTCGGTGACCTTCACGGCCAGGGCCAGGTCCACCTCGCTGTCGATGTAGGTGTGGCAGTTGCCGTCGAGGTGCTTGATGACGGGCACGCGGGCTTCGGCGCTGATGCGCTCGATCAGGCCCTTGCCGCCGCGCGGGATGATGACGTCCACGTGCTGCGGCATGGTGATCAGCTGGCCGACAGCGGCGCGGTCGGTGGTCTGCACCAGCTGCACGGCGTTGGGCGGCAGGCCAGCGTCGGTCAGGGCGGCTTGCACCAGCTTCCACAGCGCCAGGTTGGAGTGGATGGCCTCGGAGCCACCGCGCAGCACGCAGGCGTTGCCGCTCTTGATGGCCAGCGAGGCGGCTTCGATCGTCACGTTCGGGCGCGACTCGTAAATCATGCCGAACACGCCGATGG
>CAIQIL010000644.1 GCA_903871865.1 uncultured Burkholderiales bacterium | reverse complement strand
CCGCACCAGCAGGGCCAGGGAGCCGAAGAAATACCAGAAGTTGAAGTTCTTCGGTGCGTAGTACTCCGACAGGTGCTCTTTGTAGAGCTTGGACGCCGGGAATCGGTTGTCCACCCAGTTCAGGAGCTTTTCGCCAGCGCTGGCGCCGGCAGGAGCTTGTTTCATTTCAGCCATCGTGACTTCTCCGGTCAGGCCTTCTTGTCTTCACCGATCAGGAGCTTGGTCTCTGACAGGTACATGTGGGGCGGCACTTCGAGGTTGTCGGGCGCCGGCTTGTTCTTGAAGACGCGGCCTGCCAGGTCGAAGGTCGAACCGTGGCAGGGGCACAGGAAGCCGCCCGGCCAGTCGTCCGGCAGGGAAGGCTGGGCACCAGCCTGGAACTTGGACGATGGCGAGCAACCGAGGTGGGTGCAGATGCCCACGGCGATCATCACGTCCGGCTTGATCGAGCGGTGCTCGTTGCGGGCGTACTCGGGCGTCATTTCCAGCTTGCGCTCGGACTTGGGATCGGCCAGCTGGCCGTCGATCTTGCTCAGGCCGGCGACTTGCTCGGGCGTGCGCTTGATGATCCAGACGGGCTTGCCGCGCCATTCGACGGTCATCATCTCGCCCGGCTTCAGGGCGCTGATGTCGGCCTCGACGGCGGCGCCAGCAGCGCGGGCACGTTCGGAAGGCTGGAAGGTCGAAACGAAGGGGATGGCGGTGGCCACGCCGCCTGCACCGCCGACGGCGCAGGCCATGGTCACCCAGGTCCGACGGCTTTGATCCACTGGCTGATTGCTCATGGGTATCCTCGAGGACTGGTGATTCGATGACATTGAATGGGGGTCAACTCGACATTGTAAGGGACACAACCCCCCACTTTGTCGCCCGACGCCACCTTGTGCCAGAAGGCAGCCCGCGCCCGTGGTGCGACATTTCCACCACACTGGGGCCAGTTTGACCCAGCCCATGGCTCAGGACTTGCTGGGCGTGTGCCTCAAGTCGTTCTACATTGAGCGTGATTTTTCACGCACCAAGCCGCCAGATTTTCGCGGCACACCGAACAGGAGCAAGCAATGGGTTTTTTCAGTGAGTTCAAGGAATTTGCCGTCAAGGGCAACGTGGTGGACCTGGCGGTCGGTGTGATCATCGGTGGCGCTTTCGGCAAGATCGTCGATTCCGTGGTCAACGACCTGATCATGCCGCTGGTCGGCAAGGTGGTCGGCGGGCTGGATTTCAGCAACTACTACGTGGCCCTGGCTGGCCAGGCCGCCGGACTGACGCTGGCCGATGCGAAAAAGCAGGGTGCCGTGTTCGCCTACGGCAGCTTCATCACCGTGGCCTTGAACTTCGCCATCTTGGCGTTCATCATTTTCCTGATGATCAAGCAGATCAACCGCCTCAAGCGCGAAGAGCCGGCCGCGCCCGCCGCACCGGCCGTCACGCCGGAAGACATCGTGTTGCTTCGTGAGATTCGTGACAGTTTGAAAAAATGACGCAAGACGGCCGAGGTCCGTCCGATAACCATCGATGAAAGGCAATCCCTTGTGGATGGCCTCCCCTCCCCGATGCACCTGACTGGACCGGCGCCGTGAACGACCCCCGACTCGACCCTGTTTTGCATGCAGCCGCCAGCCGCATCCAGGCGGCGGTGTCGGCGTCCGTCGAGAAAGCGCTCGTGCAGCTGGGGCCCCTGGCCCTGGCAGCCACGAGCAACCAGGCCCGCCAGCAGCTGATGACCTGCGAGCGTGAGCTCAAGCTGAAGTCAGGCCGCATCCTGCAAGCCTTCCAGCGCGAGCTGCAGGCGCAGATCGACAAGCACCAAAGTCCCGACACCACCGGCGCCCCGGCACCCAAGGGCGAGCTGGACTGGGACGCCCTATCCCTGGTGGACAACCAGGAAGTCGAGCGCGGCGTGTGGGCCGACCGCCTGGCGCAGACCCTCACGCAAGATTGCGAAGAGCACCTCAAATCGCTGTTCGCGCACATCGCCACCCTCCTCAAGGACGCCAGCGCCGACAGCAACCCGCTGCGCCCCCAGGCGGTGGCAAAGGCCTTGCTGGAAGCCCTGGCCAGCGCGGAGTGCGACGAAGACACCTGCCTCACCCTGGCAGGACAGATGGGCCGCGTGCTGGGCCCCGAGCTCAACATGACCTACGGCCTGATCGTTCAGGACATGCGCCAGCGCGGCATCCAGGCCCAGGGCATGTCGGTGAACCGCAGCCGCGGCACCTCCAGCGGACACGGCGCCTTCAGCCCCTCGGCGGCAGGTGGGCTGCACTCTGATTTCGGGCCACTGGGCAGCAAGCCGGGTGCGTTCGCCGCCACTTTGCCCGGCCCCATGGGCATGCCCAGCGGCATGGGCGCCCCTCGCAGCAGCGGTTTTGGCCAGGCCGAAGCGCAAGCCCACCAGCGTGCGGCCCAGGCCCTCAGCCACATGTTCGGCATGCACATGCCCACCTCGCCCATGGGCATGGAGGGCAGCTTCCTGAGCAGCCAGGCCGACGGCCTCGGCCACGGCCCGACCGCCCAGGCCGCCCGCGCAGATTTCCAGCATTTGCTGCGCCGCATTGCCGTGCAGTCCGCCTCGGCCTCTTGGTTCGGGGATGTCGCCGGCGGGGCCGCGCCTCACGTGGGCGAAGGTGGCGTGGCTGAGGGCATGGCCGCATCGGCAGGCTTTGCAGGCCCCTTGATGGCCCCCAACCTGATCCGGGCGCACCGCGAAGAGCTCGTCAAGGCCACCGGTGGTGCGGCGCTTGACCAGATGGTCATCGACATCGTGGCCGCGCTGTTCGACCAGGTGCTGTCCGACCCGAAGGTGGCGCCGCAGATGGCCCGCCAGATCGCCCGCCTGCAGATGCCGGTGCTGCGTGTCGCGCTCGGCGACATGAGCTTCTTCAACACGCGCAAGCACCCGGTGCGGCGCTTCGTGAACCGCGTGGCGACGCTGTCGGCGTCCTTCGACGATTACGAGCAAGGCCCGGGCCTGGCCTGCCTGGAGCGCGTCACAGCGCTGGTCAACGCCATCGTCGATGGTGACTTCGACAACATGTCGGTGTACGAGTCCAAGCTCGGTGAGCTGGAGTCCTTCATCGACACGGAAAGCACGCGCGATGCGGCAGAGCACGCGGCCGTCGCCGCCCTGCTGAGCGGCAAAGAGGCCGATCTGCGGGTTCAACAGCGCTACATGCAGATCCTGCAGCGCGAGCTGGCCGACATCGAACTGCCGGCCTTCGTGCGGGACTTCATCACCCAGATCTGGAGCCAGGTCCAGGTGATGGCCTCGGCGCGCGATGGCGCGGCCTCACCGTTCTCGCAGCGCATGAAAAAAGCCGGGCACGAGCTGGCGCTGAGCGTGCAGCCCAAGGGGCATCCGCAGCTGCGCAAGGCCTTCCTGCTGACGCTGCCGCAGCTGATGCGCGACATCAACGAGGGGCTGGGGCTGATCCAGTGGCCCGAAGAAGCCAAGCAGGCCTTCTTCGCCCAACTGCTGCCCGCCCACGCCGAGTGCCTGAAAACCGCACCGCACCACGACCTGACGCAGCGCATGCTGGAGCAGCGCCTCCACAAGGTCGAGCAAATCGCCATCCCGAGCCGGGAGGAAGCGGCCAACGACCCGCTGCCCGCGCCGCTGGCCGACCTCTCGGCCGTGCCCACGCTGACCGTGGTGGCTGCGCTCAGCCGCGAGGAAGTCCAGCAAGCAGGCTTCGTGCCCGAGGCCGTGGTGGCGCAGGAAGCCAAGCTCGACATCGACCTGGCGCTGCCCGGCGACCCGGACCCCTCGCTGAGCGAAATCGACATCAACCTGGACGCCCCACCGCCGCCGGCCGCTGGCGCCCAGCTCGTGCACCACATCCAGAAGGGCACGGCCTACCAGATGCACATGCAGGGGCAATGGAAAAAAGTGCGCCTGACCTGGATCAGCGAAGGCCGCAACTTCTTCATCTTCACGCACGGCCACACGCACAAGCAGACCATCTCGCTGACGGCCCGCACCTTGGCCAAGATGTGCGAAGGCAACCGCTTCAAGGCCTTCGAGCAGTCCGAGCTGATCGAGCGCGCCACGGTGCGCGCCCGCCGCCAGCTGGCCGCCCTCAGCGCCGACGCACGCACACGCACGGCAGCCTGAATCACCGCCGGGAACTGGGCCGGACACTCAGACGCGCACGCCGCGCCCCGACAGCAACAGACGCGCCATCTCGACCGCCTGGCCGAAGCTGGACGCATCGGCGCGGCCTGTGCCGGCCAGATCGAAGGCCGTGCCATGGTCAGGGCTGGTGCGCACAAAGGGCAGCCCCAACGTCACATTCACGCCCTGGTCCAGGCCCATGTACTTCACGGGGATCAGACCCTGGTCGTGGTACATCGCGATCACCACATCGAACTCGCCGATGTGCTCGGGGGGTGCGTGGCGCGCGCGCATGAAGACGGTGTCTGGCGCCCAGGGACCCGAGGCGTCGATGCCTTCGGCGCGTGCCGCCTCGATGGCCGGGCCGATGATGCGCAGCTCCTCGTCACCGAACAAGCCGCCCTCGCCAGCGTGCGGGTTCAAGCCCGCCACGCCAATGCGCGCCCGCGGCTGCCCCCAGAGCTGGGCGCTGCGGTGGGTGATGCGCAGGGTTTCCAGCACGGCGTCGAAAGTGACCTGCTCGATGGCCTGGCGCAACGACACGTGGATGGTCACCAGCACCGTCTTGAGCTGCGGATTGGCCAGCATCATGCGCACCGGCGCGATGGTCTGCCCCGGCGGCGTGCCCTCGGCCTGCAAGAGCTCGGTGTGGCCGGGGTAAGGCTCGCCCGCCAGGGCCAAGGCTTCCTTGTGCAGCGGCGCCGTGACGATGCCCGCGGCCTCGCCAGACTGCGCCAAGCGGACCGCGGCACGGATGCACGCCGCTGCGGCCACGCCCGCGCGGCGGTCCACCCGCCCCCAGGGGGCCTCGATCAGATCGGCTGGCAGCCCAGGCGGAGCCCACACGCCCATCTGACCGGGCAGAAGCCCACCGCCATCGGCCCATGCGGCCAGACGCACCACGGCGGGGCGATGCGCAGCAGGCAGGCACGCCACCGCGCGCTGCATGACCTGTGGGCAACCCACCACGGTGGCGGCATGGGCACCCTGCCCCCACCAACGCGCGATGATTTCCGGGCCGACACCACAGGCGTCGCCCATGGTCAACGCCAGGCGAGGCGCCCCGGTCACAGGGGTTTCGGCAGCATCCACGAGGTGGTCGGACATGGGCAGGCGCAAGGTGCAGGGGTCAATCCAGCAGACGATTCTCCCCCCAATTGGCCGCACCCCACCCTCCGAGGGGTCTGGCGTGCACGGTCCTGGCGCACCGATTGCTACACTGTCAACATGACTTGGTTGGACGACGTGAAATGGGACGAACGCGGGCTGGTGCCTGCCATCGCTCAGGAAGACAGCACCGGTGACGTGCTGATGGTGGCCTGGATGAACCGGGAGGCCCTGGCGCGCACGGCCGAAACCGGCGAGGCCGTGTATTTCAGCCGCTCGCGCAACAAGCTGTGGCACAAGGGCGAAGAGTCCGGCCACATCCAGAAGGTGCACGCCATCCGCCTGGACTGCGACGCCGACGTCATCCTGCTGCGCGTGACGCAAACCGGCCACGAACCCGGCATCGCCTGCCACACAGGCCGACACAGTTGCTTCTTCCAGAAGTACGACAATGGCCGTTGGGTGACGGTGGACGCCGTCATCAAGGACCCGACACAGATCTATTCATGACCCGCGACGCATCCACACACGACGTGCTGGCCCGAGTGGCCGAGGTGATCGAGTCGCGCAAAGGCGGCGACCCAGCCACCAGCTATGTGGCACGCCTGTTCCACAAAGGCACAGACACCATCCTGAAGAAGGTGGGCGAGGAGGCCGTGGAAGCCGTCATGGCCGGCAAGGACCTGGCCGCCCAGGTCTCGGCCGAAAACCGCAAAGCGGCGGTAGGCGAGTTCGCCGACCTGTGGTTCCACAGCATGGTGGCGCTGTCGCACCTGGGTCTCAGCCCTGCCGATGTGGTCAATGAGCTGGCCCGACGCGAAGGTCTGTCGGGTCTGGAAGAATTCGCCTCGCGCACGGCCGCCCCCAGCGGGTCGGGCGCCCAAGGCAAACCGTGATTTGCAAACCGTGATTTTGGGCCTGTGAGCCCGCCTGGAGAGAAAAATGGGATCGTTCAGCATTTGGCACTGGTTGATCGTGCTGGTCATCGTGGTGATGGTCTTTGGCACCAAGAAGCTCAAGAACGTCGGCACCGACCTGGGTGCGGCCGTCAAGGGCTTCAAGGACGGCATGAAGGAAGGCGGGACATCCGCTGACGCATCGCCGGCGCCGCAGCAGGTGGTCAACGAAGCCGCCCGCCGTGACGCCAACACCGTGGACGTTGACAGCAAGACCAAGTCCTGATGCCGTCGATGACGCGCCCTGCACTGGCGCCATCGCACAACGCATCGGCCGTGGAGGCTGACCAGCCATGATCGACTTCGGCATCGACAAGCTCGCCCTGATTGGCGCGGTGGCGCTCATCGTCATCGGGCCGGAGCGCCTGCCGCGCGTGGCCAAGACGGTCGGCGTGCTGCTGGGCAAGGCACAGCGCTATGTGTCGCAGGTGCAAAGCGAGGTCAACCGCTCCATTGAGCTGGAAGAACTCCAGAAGGTCAAGCAGGGCCTGGAAACGGCCGCGCACGACTTCGGCCACTCGGTGCAAGCCGGCCTGCACGATGCGCAGTCGGCCCTCAGCGGCACCGCGGCCGACGGCGAAGCCAGCAGCGCCACCAGCTTCTACAACGACCTGCCCTCGCCGTCGTACCACGTCGGCGGCACGCCCGTGCGCAAGAACTGGCGGCTCAAGCGGGGCACCACACCGCTGTGGTACAAGCAGCGCCAAGGTGTGCGACGCCATGTGCAATCGGGCGCCGCCCGCGTGGCGCGCTTCCGTCCGCAGTGACACCCTCCATTCACTCCAAACACCGTTCCAGCCGGTTGCCATCGAGATAGCCCCACGTGACCGACCCGACACCCGACCATGGCACCGACCCCAGCCGCCCGGACGGCAGCGAACAGCCCTTCGTCAGCCACCTGGTGGAGTTGCGCGACCGGCTGATCCGCGCCGTCATCGCCATCGGCGTGGCCTTCATCGCCCTGGCCATCTACCCCTCGCCCTCCGGTCTCTACGACCTGTTGGCCATGCCCCTGATCGAGCACCTGCCCAAGGGCGCCACGCTGATCGCCACCAACCCGATCTCGCCCTTCATGGTGCCGGTCAAGGTGACGATGCTGGCCGCCTTCATGCTCGCGCTGCCTGTCGTGCTCTACCAGGTTTGGGCCTTTGTGGCACCGGGCCTGTATGCCCACGAGAAGCGCCTGGTGATGCCCCTGATCATTTCCAGCACGGTGCTGTTCTTCACGGGCGTGGCGTTTTGCTACTTCTTCGTGTTCGGCAAGGTGTTCACCTTCATCCAGAACTTCGCACCCAAGAGCATCACGGCCGCGCCTGACATCGAGGCCTACCTCAGCTTCGTGCTCAACATGTTCATGGCCTTTGGGGCCGCCTTCGAGGTGCCGGTGGTGCTGGTCATCCTCGTGCGCATGGGCATGGTGTCGGTGGAGAAGCTGCGCGACTTCCGCAGCTACTTCATCGTGATCGCCTTCGTGGTGGCCGCCGTGGTCACGCCACCGGACGTGGTCTCGCAACTCGCGTTGGCCATCCCGATGTGCCTGCTGTACGAGGTCGGCATCTGGGCGGCGCAGCTGTTCGTCAAGCACACGCAAGCGCCCCAGGAAGACAGCACCGCGGCGCCCTGAACCGCCGACATCGCTGAGCGATCACTGGCCTTCGTTGTCGTCCTCTTCAGGGGCCTTGGCGTTGGCTTTCGGGCGACGCGCGGTCACCACCGTCACGGTGATCTGCTCCTCACCGCGCTGCACGCGGATCTGGGCTGGCTCTCCCGGCTTGAGCGCTGCCACGGCATTGAGCAACTGCGCTGTGTTGCCCACACTGACCGCGCCCACCGTGGTGACCACATCGCCCGGCTTGAGCCCGCCGCGCGCCGCCGGGCCATTGCGCAACACGCCGGTGATGAGCACACCGTCGCGCGTTTTCAGATTGAAGGTCTCGGCGATCTCGGGAGAAAGGTCGCGCGGCTCCACGCCGATCCAGCCCCGGGTGACCTGGCCATCGCGGATCAGGCTGTCCATCACCTGGCGGGCCGTGGACACGGGGATGGCGAAGCCGATGCCCATGTTGCCGCCCGAGCGCGAATAAATGGCGCTGTTGATGCCAATCAGGTTGCCGCTGGCGTCAACGAGCGCGCCGCCCGAGTTGCCCGGGTTGATGGCCGCGTCGGTCTGGATGAAGTTCTCAAACGTGTTGATGCCGAGCTGGTTGCGGCCCAGCGCACTGACGATGCCGCCGGTGACGGTCTGACCCACGCCAAAGGGGTTGCCGATGGCCAGCACCGGATCGCCGACTTGCAAGGTCTCGGAATTGCCCAGGGTGATGGCGGGCAGGCGCTCCAGGTCAATCTTGAGCACGGCCAGGTCGGTGTCGGGATCGGTGCCGATGATTTTGGCCTTGGCATGGCGCCCGTCGGTCAGCATGACCTCGATGTCGTCCATGTGGTCAACGACGTGGTTGTTGGTCAGCACATAACCTTCGGGCGAGACGATCACGCCCGAGCCGATGCCCGACTGCGGCTGCTGGCCTTGCTCACCGTAGAAGTACTTGAACCACGGGTCGTTGCGGTGCGGGTTCTGCGCGCTGGAGTTGTT
>CAIQIL010000643.1 GCA_903871865.1 uncultured Burkholderiales bacterium | reverse complement strand
CTTGGCCTGGCGGGCGCGCAGGCGCTCAAAGCGGGCCTGCTCAGCCGGTCCGGCACCTGGACCTTCGGTCACGGTCACGTCCTTGGATGTCAGCACCCGACCGGTGGCCGATGAGCGCCAGGCCAGTGGCGCCACCTCGCGTCCGTTGCGGCGCTCCACGATGCGCACGGGCGAGCCCTCGGGCGCTGCCGCGTGCCGATCGCCCCACTGCGCCAGGGCCACGATGACGGGCAGCAGGTCGCGGCCCTTGTCGCTCAAGCGGTAGTCCAGGGCGCGGCCGTTGTCGGTGGTGGCCGTGATTTCCAGGATGCCGTGCGCCACCAAGTCCTGCAGGCGCTGCGTCAGCACATTGGGCGCGATGCCCAGGTTGGCCTGGAACTCACCGAACCGCCGCGTGCCCCAGAAGGCTTCGCGCACGATCAGCAGCGTCCACCAATCGCCGACCTGCTCCAGCGTGCGGGCGATGGAGCAGCTCATGTCGGAGAAGGAGGTGCGGCGCATGGTCAGGCCATGATACTTGCATCATGAAAGTAAAGCGAGTAGGCTTACGATACTTCTTTCATGCAAGTAGATGAGGTTTTGCCATGGCCGATGTTGCCCTCTTCGTTCACTCCACCGGCGTGGGGCCTTTCATGTGGAACAAGCTGCTGGTCGGCTTGCCGGAGGGCATCGCCCCGCTGACGCCGACCAACCGCGGCTACAGCCCCAGCGACCTGCTGGCGCGCGGCACGCCGTTTTCCTTGCAGGACGAGGTGGCGCACCTGAAGGCACAGATCCCCGAAGGCACGACGGGCGTCCACCTGGGCGGCCATTCCTACGGCGGTCTGGTGGCTTTGAGCCTGGCCATGGACCCGGACGTGCCTGTGCGTTCCCTGTGGCTGTACGAGCCCGTGCTGTTCGGTTCGCTGAATGCCGAGGCCGACACCTTGCAAGGCGAGGTGGCCGAGCAGGTGCGCGCCTTGGTCACCGACCGCGAGTTCCTGCTCAACGAAGAGACCGGCGGCAACGACGCCTGGCTGGAGCGCTTCGTCGACTACTGGAACTTCCCCGGCATGTGGGCGTCGATGCCTGACAAGGCCAAGCTGATGGCGCGCGCCGTGGGCTGGAAGATGTACCACGAGGTGCGCATGGTCTCGCAAGAACCCGAACCCTTCGCGCACTACCGTCTGGGCGTGCCCACCACGCTGGTGTATGGCGAGCACACCCAGCCGCCGGCCGCCGAGATGGTGCGCCGCCTGGCCGCCGTCAACCCGCACGCCGACGTCACCGAGCTCAAGGGCCAGGGCCACATGGCCGTGGTCGGTGCGCCCGATGCCGTCTTGCCGACACTGCAGGCGCACTGGGCGCGGGTGACGGGTGTGAACGGTTTGTCCGCCTGAGCGCTCAGTGCCCTGCGTGCCCCATGCTGTGATCGTGGGCATGATCGTGTGACATCCCGGGCATGGCCTCGGCCGGGGTGCTGGCCACGGCCGGTTTGCCGTGCAGTGGCGCGGGTGCTTCCGGCGCGGTGACCTGCACGGGCACTTGCAGCGTCATGCGCGAGGTCTGGCCGTCCGGGTCGCGGAAGGTCAGTGTCATGGGCACGGTGCTGCCGACCGCGATGGCCTGGCGCGGGCGCATCAGCATCAGGTGGTGGCTGCCAGGCGCCAATGACACGGCCTGGCCGGCGGGCAACGCCAGCCCCTCAGGCAATGCCCGCATCCGCATGACGTTGTTGTCCATGTGCATGGTGTGCAGCTCGACGACCTCGGCCACCGGCGTGCTGCCGCCGATCAGGCGTGCCCCTGCAGGGGCGGACAGCGTCACGAACATGCCGGTGGCGCCTTGGCCTGTCACGGCCGGGCGCATCCACGGTTGCTTGGCATCCACGGCGGCCACGCCCGCGGGCAGCACGTCCAGGCGCGCGGCGGGGAAGTCTGGCTTGTCGGGGGCGCCGTCCACGCCGGGCACGGTGGCCCAGTCGGTCGCGCCCTGATCGCATTGCTGCAGCACCTTGAACCACAGCGTGCCGGGCTGGTCCGGCAGGCGGCCGGTGACGGCGAAGGTGGTGCGCTCAGCCGCTGGCAAGGCGTTGGCGGGGGTGTTGGGGGTCCAGCTCACTTGCTGGCCCTGGCGTTGCACCGTCCAGCCTTGGCGTGGGGGCACATCGGTGATGCGAAAGCCTGCGGGTGCACGCAAGGTGATGCCGGTGGTGGCTTTGGCACCCGTGCAGGCGTGGCCCACGCGGAAGGTGGCCGTGTAGGTGCTGCCCACGCGGGCGCCACCGGGGGGCAGGGTGATGTGGGCCTGGGCCAGCGCGGGCAGCAGGCTCATGGTGCCGATCACGGCGCCCATGGCAGCCCGCATCGGGGCGTTCAGCGAACGAGAGGTGGTGTGTGTCATGGCATGTCCTTCGGTGGCGAAATCACAGGTCGAACGACAGCTCGGCCGTGTAGCTGCGCTGCGTGTAGGGGTGGAAATTCCAGTACTTCTTGTTGTTGAGGTTGTCGATGCCGAACGCTGCGCTCCATTGTTGGGTGAAACGGTGGCGGATGCGCAGGTCGGCGGTGACGAACTGGCTCACGCCCATGTAGGTCGAGCCGTTCACATCGGCATTGTTCAGTGTGCGGTACTGGCGGCCGCTGTAGCGCACGCCCAGTGTGCCGCTCCATTGGTCGTTGAAGCGGTGGGTGCTCGCCACGGTGGCACGCCAGCGCGGGATGTTGGGTTGCCAGCGGCCCACGGTGTCACCCGGGGTGTTGACGAAGCCCTGGTTGGACTTGATCTTGGAGTCGGTGTAGGTGACGCTGCCTTGCAGCTGCAGGCCCTTGAGCCAGAGGTCTTCGCTGGACGCGGCCATCTCCAGGCCCGAGGTGGCGATGTGGTCGATGTTTTGCACGCGGCCGATGTTGCGGTTCGCGGTGGCGTCATAGACGGTCTGTGAGTACAGCGCGTCGCGGGTCTGCTCGGTGAACCAGGTCAGGCGGGCGCGTGCCTGGCCCATGTCTTTCTCGGCCGACAGCTCCGTGGTGCGCGAACGCTCGGGCCGCAGGTTCGGGTCGTTGATGAACTGCGAGCTGGCGGTGGATGTGGCGCCATAGAGCTCGCCCACCGTGGGCATGCGCACCGCCCTGCCGACCGAGGCCTTCAGCACGGTGTCGTCCAGCCATTGCCACGACAGCGCGCCCTTGGGCGAGTACCAGACGCCACGGCGCGTGGGGTGCTCCAAGGCGCTGCTGGCCGAGAAGTCGGTGCGGCCATCGCTGGCCTCCCATTGCTCGGCGCGCAGCCCCAGCACGGTCTTCCAGCGCGGCGCGAGTTTCCAGGTGTCCTGCGCGTAGAGGCTGTGCATGCTGGTGCGGCCGCTGACCTTGCTGAAGAGGCTGCCGCCGCTGTCTTGCAGGTAGTTGCCCGTCAGCTGGGTGGTCTTGTAGCGCAGCTGGTAGTCTTCGAGCTGGTAGCCGAAGTCAAGCACGTGCGTGTTGCGCGTCGGGTCGGGGCGCCAGGTGCCTTTCAAGGCCACGTTGTGCCAGCCGGTGCCGCTGCCATCGGCCAGGGTGCCGGCGCCGCCCATCAGCGCCGCAGGCTGCACATTGGCGCTGTCGTTCTGTCGTTTGTCGTCGCGCACGTAGTCGCAGAGGCTGGCCGCGATCTCCCAGTCGAACTCACCGCGCGTGTTCTGCTTGAGCGAGACACCGTGCATAGCGTGCAGCAGCTTTTCGCGGGTGACGGGGAAGTCGCCGCCCGTGAGCGCCGCGAACGACCGACCGTTGATGTTGATGGCACCGCTGGTCACCGGCTGCCCCGCCGCATTGCGCAGGTAGGACACCGAGTTGCCTTGCGACTCGTTCTGCCACAGGCCCAGCACATAGCTGGCGCGCAGCGTGGCGTTGACGTCGTAGGCCAGCTTGACCTTCAGGTGGTCTTGCTTCGTGTTGTATTGCGTGGCCGAGCCCAGCACATACCAGGGGCGGTTCGTGTTGTCTGCATCGAGTGCGGCACCGGTCACGGCCGTGCCGCCGTTGCTGGTCACGCCGCTGCTGACCAGGCGGGTCGGGAAGGTGAGCGGCTGGCCCTGGCTGTCGGTGTGGTTGACGTTGAGCCACCACGACCAGCCATCTTCGCGGTTGCCCAGCGAGGCGCTGCTTTGCCAGGCGCGGTAGGTGGTGTGCGTGCCGTACAGGTCGAAGGGCTGGGACACATAGCCCACCTTGGCATGGGCCTCGAAAGCCTTGGGCATGCGGGTGACGTAGTCCACCACGGCGCCCACCGAGTTG
>CAIQIL010000642.1 GCA_903871865.1 uncultured Burkholderiales bacterium | reverse complement strand
GACGCCTATGCGCCCATACGACCTCCGATGGGCGCCCCTGTCAAACCCGCCAAGCCAGAGCCGAGCACCTCGCCTGTGCGGCCCGCGGGCCAGCAGCGCCTGTCGCCGTACACCCCGGACAACTCGGAAAGCCCTGACATCGGCCCCTTGCTACCGCCCACCGACAACCTTGCCCCCAGCAACTGAACCGCCCCAAAGGTTGCGCCATGCCTACCCCCTCAGCCACAGCCACTTCAACAGTCACGACAGCAGCCAGCGTCTCCATGGACGCGGCTCGCACCGTGCGCAGGCCCGCACGCCCTGGCCTGTTCGAAGCCATGGGACTGGGCGCGCCGCCAGACACCCCGGCAGAGCAATTCGCTGCGTGGCTGCCCTACTCCGCCTACCTCGCCGATGAAAAGATCTTCGTCAACCGCGACGGCCTGGGCTTCATGCTGGAGGTCATGCCGCAGTCGGGCGCGGATGAACGCATGGCCGAGGTGCTGATCTCGCTGTACGCCAACTGCCCGACGGGCTCGGGCATCCAGTTCCACCTGTTCGCCTCACCCCATGTGCGCGGCCAGTTGCGCCGCTATGCCAACTTGCGAGTGGAAGACGAAGACCAGGCTGACAAGGCCAAACACTGGGGGAGACCTGCCCGCAACGACAACCTCTTCCACACCCTGGCCCGCCAACGCGTGGGCCACCTGCTGCGCGGCGCGCAATCCTCGCTGACCTCGGGCTTTCACTACACGATCCGGGACTTCCGCCTGATGCTCAGCGTCACCCTGCCCGGTGACGCCCAGGACATGAGCAAGCGCGAAGAGGTGATGGCCCAGCGCGAGTCCATGGCCTCCACGCTGCGCTCGGCCTCCCTGCCCAACCGTGTCTGCGACGCCGCTGATCTGATCAACTGGTGCGCGCTGTTCACCAACCCTGACCGCATCTCGCAGACCGACGCTCCTGACCTGCACTATGACGACGGACGCGAATTGCGCGACCAGATCATCGACTTCGACACCATCCAGGACCCGACCCCCAGCGGCCTGCGCCTGTGGAAGGAGACCGGATCGGACGAACTGGAGGCGCGCTTTTACTCCATCAAATCCTTCCCTGAGCGCTTCGCCCTGTGGCAGATGGGCTCGTTGATCGGCGACCTGATGCAACCGGCCCTGCAGTACAGCGCGCCCTTCTTGCTGACCATGGGCGTGCATGTGCTCGACCCTAATGCCACCAAGGCCACGGTCACCGCCAACCATGTGCGCGCCACGCAAAACGCCAAGAGCAAGATGGCCGACGTGATGCCGGACGTGGGCAAGAAGCTGCAGGACTGGACCGCCGCCGCCCAGGCCATCGACACCGGTGGCAGCCTGGTCAGCCTGTACCACCAGTTGGCCATCTTCTCGCCACCGCGCAAGGCGGTGGCGGCCCACGAAGCGGCCAACGCCATCTGGCGTGGTCGGGGCTTTCAGCTCAATGCCGACGTGTACATGCACCGCCAGGCGCTGCTGGCCAGCTTGCCGATGACCCTGACGCCGCGCTTCCATGGCGACCTGGCCAAGATGCGCCGCGTATCGCGCAAGACCATGGCCAACGCCATCCACCTTGCACCCCTGATCGCCGAGTGGCGCGGCACACGCACACCCGCCCTGGTGTTCGGCGGTCGCCGTGGGCAGTTGATGACCCTGGACATCTTCGACAACGACCTGGGCAATTACAACTTCGCCATCATTGGCGCGCCAGGCTCGGGCAAGTCGGTGCTGATGAACGAGATGGCCTGGTCCTACCGGGCCATCGACGCCAAGGTCTGGATGCTGGACCTGGGCCGCTCCTTCGAGAAGCTGTGCCGCAAGGCCAAGGGCACCTACATCGAGTTCCGCCCCGATGTGGACATCTGCCTGAACCCCTTCACCAACATCGTTGACATCCACGAGGACATCGACATGCTGGTGCCCGCCATCTCCAAGATGTGCTCCATGCAGCACACGCTGGAAGAGGTGCAGTACAAGGCCATTTCGGCCATGGTGCTCAAGCTGTTCGCCGAGCACGGCAACGACCTGACCATCACGGCCCTGCGCGAGGCCTTCAAGACCGGCAACATCGAAGCCCTGGGCCTGGTCAACGACCAGCGCATCAAGGACCTTGCCGTGATGCTCAACCCCTACACCCGAGGCGGCCAGTACGAGCGCTTCTTCGAAGGGCCCAGCAACGTCGATTTCAGCAACGATTTCATCGTCATCGAAAACGAGGAACTCAAGCGCCGCCCCGACCTGCACGCCGTCGTCAACATCCTACTGCTGCACCAGATCACTGGCGAGATGTACCTCAGCCGCAACCGGCGCAAGGTGCTGTTCATTGATGAGCTCAAGCAGCAGCTCGGCGACATCGGGGCCGATGACCCGGTCAAGGCCGCCGTGATCGAGGAAGCGGCTCGGCGCGCCCGCAAATACGGCGGGGCCTTGGGCACAGCAACCCAGAGCGCCGACGACTTCTATGGCTCGGCCCAGATGGAAGCTGCGTTCAACTGCTCGGACTGGGTGTTCCTGCTGCGCCAGAAGCCCGAATCCATCGAGATGCTGGACCGCAAGGGCCGACTGACCATGGACGAGCCCAAGAAGCGCTTGTTGAACTCACTGAGGACCGAGGCGGGCGTGTACTCCGAGCTGTACATCTCCTCCCCGGTGGGCGAAGGGGTGGCGCGCAACATCCTGGATCCGGCCACGCACCTGCTGTTTTCCAACAAGCTGGAGGACAACGCGCCCATCGACGAGCTACGTGCGCAAGGCCTGAGCATCGATGCCGCCATCACCGAACTGCTGCGGCGCCGGGGGCACACCGTATGAAAGCCCCTGATTTCATCCCTGCCCTGGTGCAACTGCTGCTAACCCTGATCGTGGTCGCTGCCGCCTTGCTGCTCTATGACCGCACGGTGGTGCGCCCAGCGCTGCGCATCGGCATGGTCGATGTGGCCGAGGTGTACCGGCAAAAGGAAGCCGAGTTCACACAACTGCTCACCAAGGCGGGCTCGGAAGACGATCGGCAAAACGCCATGCTGATGGCACGCACCTTCGCCCAACGCCTGCCCATTGCACTGGAGGAATTGCCCCGCGACTGCGCATGCTTGGTGGTGCTCAAAGGCGCTGTGGCCGGGCCCACACCGCACACCGTGGACTTGACCGCTCAGTTGCGCCAGAAAGTGGGGATGCCATGACCTTGCAGATCGTCCGCATCCCGCCCCCTATGCCCTGGCCTGTGCGAAGCTATCGTCAAGCCCGGCAATCTTTTGTCGACCAGTTGGCCCACATGAGGCGCCGCTGGTACCTCTATCTTCCGGTGTTCGCCATCTGGGCATTGGCCTACGTCCGGCTGTTCCTGGATCCCACCCCACGCCTGCCCATTGTCTTCAACTGGACGCCCAGCCTGCCTTACCGCGTAGCCTACCTCACGACATTTGGCGTGACCGGGACACAGGCTGCGCCGCCTACCTTGCACCGTGGCGACTACATCTTGTTCGCCTTCGCGGGCGATGCCAAGCAGCAATACCCGGGCCTGCGCGGCCAGCCCTTCTTCAAGATGGTCAGGGGCCTGCCCGGTGACACCATCACCGTCCAAGACCGCAGGGTGTTGATCAACGGCGAGGCAGTTGGGCATGCCAAATCTCAAACCTTTGACCACCGTGCACTCGATCCCATTCTGCCCACGGTGATCCCACCGGGCAGCTACTACGTCCAGGGAAGCAGCCCCGACAGCTTCGACTCGCGCTACCGCAGCAGCGGTCTGGTCCGCGCCGAGCAGGTCATCGGGCTCGTTCGGCCCCTGTTCTGAGGAGCATGACATGCAAGCTCGTCCAAGCCACTTACAGCCACACCGCAATGGCCCTCATGACGTGCGCCAGTCGGCGCCTCGCCTGATCCTGTGCATCTGGATCGCTGGCTTGGCATCTGCAGCCCACGTTCAAGCTCAGAAGCCGACCAAGCAGCCAGCCCAGCAGCCGGAAAGATGGCACGCCCATAGCAGCCCAGTCACTCAAAGCACCAGCACCGCAGCGTCCACGCCAGACGACGTGACACTGGAGGACTACCTAGCACTGCTGGCGCAAATCTCACCTGCAGCCCGCGACGGAGCCCAGGCCTACTTGCGGGCGTTCGCGCAACGCTGCGGGCGGCCCCTCACCGCACTGGAGCTGCGCAAGGCGATTGCCCAGGGCAGCGGTGACCCGGTCCTCATGGGCATGGTCAGCGCCAGCCACCCCAGCCAACTGGCGCAGCGTGACGCCCTGCTGAACCAACTCTCCCAACGCATCCGTTGCGAAGGTCAAGGTCAGCCATGAAACCCAGGAGCCCACATGTAATGTTGATGGCCTGCCTGCTGAGCATGGCATGTGCAGGTGTGGGCTCATGCGCTTGGGCGGTGGACCTGGGCAGCATCGGTCCGACCTACCCGATCAGCGAAGCCAACCTGCTGGACTTCATCACGCAACGCCTGCGAGAAAAGCAAGCCAGTGGTGAACTGGCTCGACTGCAGGACCAGGCCCGTGAACGAGGCATTCAGGCCGTGCGCCAGCCACAGCCTGTGGCCGGACTGCGCACCACGCAAAAGCCGCGCACCTTCTACTTCGACCCCAGCTTCACGCTGGATCGCAACATCCTAGATCCCCAGGGGCACCTGATGTTTGCTGCTGGGTCGCGCCACAACCCGCTGGACGTGGTGTCCTTGTCCAGACACCTGCTGTTTTTCGACGCCCGTGATGCACGGCAGGTGAGACGCGCACGGGAGTTGATCCAGCACTACCGGGGCCAAGTCAAGGCGATCCTGACAGCTGGCTCCTACCTGGACCTGATGAAAGCCTGGCGCACACCGGTCTATTACGACCAGCAAGGTGTGCTGACCCGACGCCTGGGCATCGAACAGGTGCCCGCCCTGGTCTCGCAGGAAGGCAAGCGCCTGCGCGTGGATGAGTTGGAGGTGACGCCATGACCCGCACCACTCCAAACGCCAGATTGCGTCCATCGTGGGATCACGTCGCGGCAACCCTCCTGATTTGGCTGATGGCCATGACCAGCCAGCACAGCCATGCAGCAGGCATCGCCACCTGCACCGGCAAGTTCCCCAACCCCATCACAGACATCTGCTGGAGTTGCATCCTGCCCATCAGCCTGGGCAGCATCCCCATCGCCAACTTTGGCGGCCAGGAAGACATTGCCAACCCGAGCAGCCCAGTGTGCAGTTGCGGCGTGAACCCGGTCATTGGTCTGTCAATCGGCTTTTGGGAACCGGCTCGCCATGTCGAAGTCGTGCGCAAGCCTTTCTGCCTGACCTCACTGGGTGGCATCGACCTGAATCCGGGCTTGCCCGCACCAGAGGCCGCGCGATTCACACGCCCTGAAGGCGACGGAGATGGCGGCAGCTTCTATCAGGCCCATTTCTACGTGAACCCGATGCTTTACTGGCTGGAGGTGGTGACCGACTTTCCTTGCCTGGAAAAGGGCAGCTTCGATCTGGCTTACCTCACCGAGGTCGATCCGCTGTGGAACGACGACGAGTTGACCCTGATCCTCAATCCTGATGCCGTGTTATTCGCTAATCCCATCGCGATTGCCGCCTGCGCGGCCGACTGCGTCGCCGCCTCAGTGGGCTTTGGCATCAAGGAGTTGTTCTGGTGCGCAGGATGCCAGGGCGGTATTTACCCACTGGATGGCCAGGTGCCCTACCACCTGGGCGGTGTTCGCACAGCCGTTCTGCTGGCCCAGCGCCTGACCGCCAAGATGCACCGCGAGTTGATCGCATGGGGGTGGCATGGCACGCCCGGCCTGTGTGGCCCCTACTTCGAGCCCGTCATGGACAAGACGGCCTACAAGACACAACTCACCTACCCCATCCCCAACACCGAAAAGGACGGAGGCAGGTGCTGCCAGCCTTTCGGGCGCAGCACGGTGATCTGGGGGGCTGGCAAGGAATACCCCGTGCGCGGCGAAGACTTCGCCTTCATGTTGTTTCGCAAAAGGAACTGCTGTGTCGGCTTCTGACTTCCATCAACCTTCACGCTGGGGCTTCGGTCTTGGCCTGTCCATGCTGCTTGCGCTGAGCGCACAGGCCCAACCCACGCCGGTCATCACCGAAGAAGACATGGCTCGGGCCAGGCGCGCGCAACCCACCATCACGGACAACGACATCGAGCGGGCGCAGAAAGCGCACGGCGTGCCCAGCGCCGCTGACTTGGAACATGTGCCCATCACAGCGGGACCACGAATTGATGCGCTGCCACAGCCCCAAGCCAAAGCGCCTGCGGACCTCGAAGCGCTGTCCAAAGCCTACGCCCTGCAGATGAAAGCCGCCCAGCCACCCGGCACCGGGGTGGGCAAGGACATGAATGGTGGCCCGATCCTGATGGTGTTCATCAGCCTGTCGATGCCCGAGGCCACCCTCAAGAGACTGGTCAGCCAAGCGGCACGTGCCAAGGCATCCCTGCTGATCAGAGGCCTGCTCAATGGCTCCCTGCGTGACACCGTCGCGCGAACACAGGCATTGTTGGCGGGTCAGTCGGTGGCCTTCCAGATCGATCCGCAAGCCTTCGAGCGCTACGCCATCACACAGGTACCCAGTTTTGTGCTGGTGCGTGAGGGCGCTGACAGCACGCCCTGTGGCGATGGTGGCCGAGGCAGTTGTGCGCCCCCCAATGACTATGTCCGCCTGGCCGGAGACGTGAGCCTTGACTACGCCCTGGGGCACATCCAGCACCGCACGCCCCGCTTCAGCAAGGATGCCGGCGCCTTCATCCAACGGCTCAAGGGTTAGGAATCGCCATGCTGCGCCGACTCGTCACCTGCTTCACCCTCTGGTGCTTCGTCACGGCGCAGACGATGGCACTGGCTGGGCCACACGAAGAAGGCACCGCCGCCGGTCAAGCGGCCAACCCGGTGATTCGGGGCACGGTCAGCACCCCTAACGCAACGGCCAATGTGCCGGGATACACCCGCACGCCCGCTGAGGCAGCCTACTACGGCCAACCCAGCTTGTCAGGCCCGGCCAACGCGCGCCTCACCGCCTGCACCAGCACGCCCGATGACCCGGTGTGCCAGGCCCAACGCGGCGCGCTCAACTCGGCCAATACACCACGTCCAGCCATTTCACCCTACGACCCCGCAGTCATGGGCGCGCGGGACATCGCCGCAAACCCGTCTCTGGCCCTTGGCAGCCTCTCCTCCTATTACAGCGGTTGCGCCACCGCCGACGTCACCACACCAGCAGGCGCGGTCACCAAACAGTGCCAGCGCTACAACGGTGTGGGCAACTACGCCACCCGGCGGGATCTGACGGTGCAAGTCGAACTCGTCCCCAGTTGCACAGCTGGCGACTGGTTTGCGCATGGTCAGGCCAATCGCAACGGTGCCGACTACATGGTGGCCGAGGCCCAGTGCCGCATCCGCACCGACCAGTTGCAGCAATTTCGCTTCTATGCGGCTGGAGGCAATGGGGCCTGCATCGGGTGGCAGAACCTGGAATTGCCCAGCACGCCAGCCACCCAACCTACATTCGTCACCGACCTCTCACCACACTGGGGTGGCCATTGCTGGCGCCCCTTCAAGGTGGTCATGATGCCTGGATCCGGCTGCTCATCTGGCCAGTGCAACTACAACTTCCAGTTCGGCACGCCGGTCTATGCCTGCCCAACCGGCACCGTGCGCGGCGACCAGTTGCAGGCCTACTGGTCCAGCCGCGTTCAATCTTCGGGGCCGGCTGATCGCTGCTTCACGCTCACCATGCCCCGCCCCCGCATGGGCTGTGACAGCGGCCCCTCTGTCGTGGTCAGCCGCACAGAGACCCGCTGCGCTCAGGATGCGGGCGCGGCCAGCCTGGTCGGCGCTTCTGGCTGGAGCATCCCCTTGTCCTTCCAGCAGCCCACCATGAACCACATCGAAACCGATGTCTGGGATGACAAGAGCGCCCCACTCGAAGCAGGCGGACGCTGCACCGTCACCACCGCCGACCGGTGCGTGGATGGCCCCACCACCAAGGTGATCGATGGCCGAGCCGTCACCCGCGCTTGCTGGTCCTACGAGCGCACCCTTTCTTGCACATCCGGTGCCCTCACAGACGAATGCGCCCCCTTGCTGAGCCAAGGCTGCACGCCGGACAGCAGCACATGCAAGCAAACCAACGCTGCCACAGGCATGTGCGAGATCTACCAGGACAGCTACACCTGCCCGGCCGCCGCCCAAACGATCACGACAGCCACCAACTGCCCATCCAATGTCTTTTGCCTGGGTGACAGTTGCTTCAACACGAGCTACACGAACGACGCGGACTTTGCCCGCTCCATGTCGATGCTGGAAGCCGCCCGAGAAGCCGGTGTGTACCTGGACACCAAGCTGATGCAGGTATTCAAGGGCGAAAGCAGCCACTGCCGAGACCGTCTGTTCAAAGATTGTTGCGACTCGGACAGCGCCGGGGCTGGGATGAGCAACCAGAGCACCTTCGGCGTGGGCTCACGCCTGGTCTACGACGTGCTGATGAACTCCGAGAACCGGGAGTTCATCTACCAGGGCATGTCCGCACTGCTCACCAGCGGCGGCTTCAGCGGCTCCTTCACCAGTTACGGCGTCACCGTGGCCGTCAACGGCACCGCCCTGCCCGCCGGATCGTCGGTGCTCTATGCAGGCGACAGCATGGTGGTCGCGTTCGATCCCTGGTCGCTGGCCATCGCTGTGGTGATCTACATCGTCATGTCCATGATGTCTTGCAATGAAGAAGAAGGCAAGCTGGCCATGAGAGAAGGCGCGGGGCTGTGTCACGCGACGGGCTCGTGGTGCTCATCGTGTCTTCGCGTTCTTGGTGCCTGCGTGTCGTGCCTGGAGCACACCACAGGCAAATGCTGCTTCAACAGCAAGCTCGCCCGGATCGTCAATGAGCAGGGGCGCATGCAGATTGGCAAGGGCTGGGGCAGCGGCCAGAACCCCGACTGCTCAGGCTTCACCATCCCTCAGTTGCAAAGCCTGGACTTCGCGGCGATGGACCTCACCGAGTTCTACGCCTCCATCGTGCCCAACAACCCGAACCTGGGAGCCATCCAAAGCGGCAACAGCGCCAAGGTGCCCAACTGCTACTACGGACAGGGGCGTTGCCAATGACACAGAACCTCATGACGCCGATCAAGGTCAATGCCATCACGGCGATGGCGATGACGATGGCATTTGCATTGACTTGCCAAGCACAAACGCAAACGCCTGAGAAATCGCCCGAACCGTCCGTCGATCGAATGCCCGTCAAAGACGCAAGGGTGCTGATGGTGATGGCACTGCAAGCGCCAGACGGACAGGCACACGGCACCCTGACAGGCGAATCTGCCGACGCCATCAGCCAGCGCTTCAAGGCCAACACCCCCATATCGATCGACGTCACCACCGACAAGCGCTACCGCCAGCCTGGTTGCAGCCGCCTGAAGGTGACGTTCTGGCAAGACGGTGTCTGGTTGCCTGGCGCCCAGGCCCCTCGTAAACAATCCATCGAGTTCGGGATCAACTACTGCCTCGATGGCATGCCGCCCAAGTCGCTGCAATGAGGAGATCAGCATGCCTCGCCCATCTCCTTCCTCTCGCTCAGGTCTTTTCAGACGCCTTGCCAGCGTCGCCCTCCTCGCTTTCGCATGCATCAACTCAGCACCCGAGGCACAGGCACAAGCCTCGTCAAAACCGGACGAGCCCATTGCCGCGCCTTACTGGTCCGATGCATGGCGAGGATGGCACTTCTACGAAGATCCAGAACCCGAGCTACCTGACAGCCCTGCGTCTCAACCCAAGACGCCCGCCCTCACGCCGCCCACTTCAGCAGCGCCCCCCACACCGGCCACTCGCCCGGCCAAAGCGCCAGAACTGGTCGAATTCGAGAGGCTGCAAAAGGCGGTCGAGTCCTACCGCAACATCGCGATCATGCGGCCGACCGAGGCCAATGTGCGCCGCTACATGGAGCTGGAGGCCAAGGTTGTGGCCCGAGCGTCCTACTTTGCCGACGTCGCCCAGCGCGTCGCCTGGGCCACACCGGAGCTGGACCCCACCGTGCACGGCCGCCCCGTCAACGCCAAGGCGCTGGAGGTGTTCGACCGGGATCAGTTGATCAGCCGATCCCAATCGATCGCCTCACTGGGCAAGGACCACGTCCTGTTCTTTTTCTTCCGCAGTGACTGCCCGTACTGCCACGCCTTCGCCCCCACGCTGACGGCTTTCGAGGCGCGCCATGGCATCAAGGTGGTGGCCATCAGCGTGGATGGCGGCCCCATGCCTGGCTTTGCAGATGCCCGAGCCGACAACGGCATCGCCAACACCCTGAAGGTCACCCAGGTGCCAGCGGTGTTTTTGGCCCAGCCCTACACCGGGCAAATCACACCCATTGGCTTTGGCGTGCTGTCCGAATCCGAACTGCTGGAGCGCATCACCACGGTGAGCACACCGGCTGCCCAGGCCATGCTGCCCGGCGTGAACAGGCAAGTCGTTCTTCAATAGGAGAAGACCATGATCCAGACACCCACACCGACGAAACCAATCTGGAGAACAGCCATTGCCAGCCTGATGGCCCTGTTGCTCGCAACATCGCCGCTGTCCCTGCGCGCCGGTGACCTCAATGCCGAAGTGAACAACATGTTCAACAACCTGGGTGCCATCGGCAACTACACAGCACCTGGTGCTTTCCGTGGCCAGACCATGAACACCTACACCGGCGGCAGTCTGTTCATGCGCTCCCCCAACAAGGTGTACCAGCTCGCCGCCATTCAGTTCCCAAGTGCCAAGGCTGGATGTGGCGGCATCGACGTGTTCGGCGGTTCGTTCTCTCATATCTCGGCCACCGAGTTCAAGAACATGCTCAAGAACATCACCGCGGCCCTGCCAGGCATCGCCTTTCAACTGGCGCTGGAAGCCGTCTCACCGCTCCTGGGTGGCTTGAGCAAATGGGCTAAGGGCTTGGAGACCTGGATCAACAACGCCCGCATCAACTCCTGCGAAACAGCCAAGGCCATCGTCAGCACGGCGGCCGAGGCCACGGGGTACAGCTCGCAGGAGACCTGCGCCGACCTCGCCATCGAGATGGGCATGGAAAGCGACCGTGACGCGGCACGCAGGCGTTGCGCTTCCGACCGGCCCAGCATCCTCGCTTCGGCCCGCACCTCAGGCGATGCCAATGTGCGCAACAAGGCGCCCTTCGTGGGCAACCTGACCTGGAAGGCCCTGAAGTACACCGGGGTCTCCCTGGACGATCAGGAGCGTGAACTGATCATGAGCATGGTGGGCACCGTCATCTACCACCCGGAAGAAGCCGCCCGCGACCCGGAACCCATCGCTGCAACACTCACCTCGATCAGCCAGTTGCTCTATGGGCAAAGTGCTGGCGCTGGCGTGAACGTCACCCAGCACCTGCTCAAGTGCAATGACTACGTGAACTGTGATGCCGTGACCCTCAACACCACCTACACACACACGCCATTCACCGCCAAAGTCGAGGCACTGATGCGCTCCATCGCGGAAAAAATCGCCACCCGGACCGCAATTCCCAACAACTCGGCAGAAGTCGGTTTCGTCAACCAGACCACCGAGCCGGTCTACAAAATGCTGTCGGTGGGCGCGACCATCCCAGGATCGGGCCTGGCAGACAGCCTCATCGCCCAATACCGTGACGTGATTGCAGCGGACTATGCCTATGTGTTCCTGGAGCGCAATCTTCGCGTCGGCCTGGCTGCGCTCGACAAGGACTATCAACTGCAAAAGACACAGCGCGAACAGGCGGTCCAGATTCGTCAACGCGCCCTGGTCATGCTGCAGCAACTCTCTCAAGAGAAGAACCTCCTGTATCAGAAGGTCGGTTCTTACCGGGCTGTCTCCAGCCACCTGGAACAGTTGGAGCGGCAATTGCGATCCAGCATGCCGCAGCACGTGATGGACATGCTCGGGCAGCAGGCTGCTTACATGGCTCGTTGACTTTCACCGAGCGCAGGGGATGCCATGTGGGAGATCTACGCCTACCAGAACGCGGACAGCCTGTTCGGCGTCTTCAATGCAGCAGCGGCCATCCACGCCTCGGGCGACTACATGTCGGCCGTCGCCGCCGTGGCGTTCTGCGGCTTCGTGGCCGCCCTTATCGCCTACGCCTTTGCCCCTGAGAAGCTGCAAGGCTGGAAGTGGCTGGGCACAGTGCTGCTGGTGTTCTCCATCCTGATCCTGCCCAGGGCGACCGTGGGCATCGTGGACAAGACAGGCGGCGCTCCGGTCAAGGTGGTTGCCAACGTGCCTTTCGGCATGGTCATGCTCGGCAGCATCACCAGCACCATCGGCCACACCCTGACCGGCCTGTTCGAAACCGCCTTCCAGACCATTCCCGGTCCAGGCGCCTTGCCCAGCGAACTCACCTACGAGAAGAATGGCCTGATGTTTGGCAACCGGCTGATCAGGAGCACCAGCAAGGTGACGTTCCAGGATCCCAACTTCCGCACCGACCTGATCAACTTCATCCACAACTGCACGATGTACGACCTGATCGACGGCACGATTGCTCCTGCCGTGTTCTCGACGTCCGCAGATGTCTGGCCCCTCATGGCTACGCCCAATCCTGCACGCTTCAGCACGGTCACCAGCGCTGCGGGCATCGACGTGGACACCTGCCCCAACATCTACACCAACCTCAATGGCCGACTGCCTGCTCAGATCAACCAGATTCAGGGCCGCCTGGCCTTCCAGTTGAACCCCACCCTGCCTGGTGCGACTGCCGCAGCCGTCATCGCCAACCAGATTCAGCAGGCGTACATCAAGAACAACATCGCCGATGCAGCCACCACCGCTGCCGACCTGATCCGCCAAAGTGCCATGCTCAATGCGATCAACGACACCAGCACAATCGTCGGACAGAAGGTCAACGATCCAGCGGCCATGGTGCTGGCCGTTGGTCGGGCACAAGCCGTCGCTCAGCAAAACGCCGCGTGGATCAACAACGGCAAGGTGGCCGAGCAAGCCCTGCCCGTGTTCCGCAACGTCATTGAAGCGCTCACCTACGCATTGTTCCCCTTGATGGTGCTGCTCTTGCTGCTGACCAGCGGACGCGATACGATGCAGGCCTTCAAAGGCTACGCTGCCATCCTGATCTGGATCCAACTGTGGCCCCCGCTGTACGCGGTGCTGAACTACATGGCGTCCATCTACGCGGCCTACGATCTGGCTGCGGCTTCAGACATCGGCTCGGGCACCAAGGCCCTGTCTTTGCAAACCGCCTCGACGATCTATTCGGGCGCCATCTCAGGTGAGGCGGTTGTGGGCTACCTTGCAATCAGCATTCCTGTCATTGCCTGGGCGGCTTTGAAGAAGATGGAGGGTGTCGGGACCGCCCTGGTGGGTGGTTTGTCCGGCCTGCAAAGCATGCTGACCAGCAGCACAGCGTCTGCTGCCACCGGCAACATGAACATGGGCAACGTCACCATGGTTCAGGCGCAACTGGCCCCGAACCGAACCTCGGCGTTCATGAGCAGTTGGCAAAACGACCTCAGTGGCAACACCTTTTCGTCGAACAGCCTGACCGGGCGAACCGCCGTCAGCTTGCTGCGCAACCAGGGGTTTGCTTCGCGGGTGGTGTCCATGCGGGTGTCTGAACAGGATGTGTCCGACGCGAGTCGGCAGGTCACTACGGCACGCAGCGAAGCCTTGGCGGCCAGTTCGGATCGAT
>CAIQIL010000641.1 GCA_903871865.1 uncultured Burkholderiales bacterium | reverse complement strand
GCGGGACGAGCGCGTGTCGCGCAGGACTTCCAGGCGCTTGATGCGCGCCACCGAGCGCGTGCGGCGGGCTTCCACGCCCTTGCGGATCCAGACCTCTTCCTGGGCCAGCAGCTTGTCGAAGCGCGCGTTGGCCACGGCCTCGTCGGCCAGCTCCTGCTCCTTGAGGTTCTGGTAGGCGGCGAAGTTGCCCGGGTAGCTGCGCAGCTGGCCGCGGTCGAGTTCGACGATGCGGGTGCAGACGTTGTCCAGGAAGGCTCGGTCGTGGGAGATCAACACGATGCTGCCCTGGAAGTCCTTGAGCAGGTCTTCCAGCCAGGTGATGGCGTCGAGGTCGAGGTGGTTGGTCGGCTCGTCGAGGAAGAGCACGTCGGGACTCGCCACCAGCGCACGCGCCAGGGCCACGCGCTTTTTCATGCCGCCCGACAGGCTGGCGATGGGCAGGTCGGCCGAGAGGTTCAGGCGCTGCAGGGTTTCTTCGACGCGTTGCTCCCAGTTCCAGCCGTTGCGGGCCTCGATCTGGGTCATGAGCGATTCCATCTGGTCTGCATCGCCCTCGCCATGGGTGATGGCCTCGAAACGCTCGCGCAATTGGCGGATGTCGCCCAGGCCCTCGCTGACCGTGGTCTCCACCGTGGCGCCGTCGGCAAACGAGGGCTCCTGCGGCACATAGGCCAGCTCGATGCCCTTTTGCACCTGCACCTGGCCGTCGTCGAGCTTGTCGATGCCGACCATGATCTTCAGCAGCGAGGACTTGCCCGTGCCGTTGCGGCCGATCAGGCCCACGCGTTCGCCCGTCTCCAGCGCAAAAGAGGTGTGGTCAAGCAGGGCGACGTGGCCAAAGGCCAGGCACGCGTCGTTCAGGGTCAGGACAGCCATGGAGGATCCGGGTAAGCAGCAAGGGGCCCCCGTGGGGCCGGACAACCCGGTATTGTCGCTGTTTGGCGTGACGCTGTCTGCTGGCGATGTCAGGCGGTCAGCTTGCCTTCCAGCGCGTCGATGAAGCGCTGCGCCACGTTGAAGCCGGCCTGGTCGGTGATTTCCTGGAAGCAGGTCGGGCTGGTCACGTTGATCTCGGTGAGGCGGTCGCCGATGATGTCCAGGCCCACCAGCAGCAAGCCGCGCGCGGCCAGGATGGGGCCGAGGTGTTCGGCGATGGCGCGGTCGCCGTCGCTCAAAGGCTGGGCCACGCCCTTGCCGCCGGCCGCCAGGTTGCCGCGCACTTCGCCGCCTTGCGGGATGCGGGCCAGCGCAAACGGCACGGGCACGCCGTCGATCAGCAGCACGCGTTTGTCGCCTGCGCTGATGGCCGGCAGGAAGGCCTGCACCATGATGGTCTGGGCGCCATCGCGCGTCAGCGTCTCGGTGATGCTGGCCAGGTTCAGGCCATCGTCCTTCACGCGGAAAATGCCCGCACCGCCCATGCCGTCCAGGGGCTTGAGGATGACGTCGCGGTGTTCGGCGTGGAAGGCGCGCACGGCGGCCATGTCGCGCGTGACCAGGGTGGGCGCGATGTGCTGCGGGAACTCCAGGATGGCCAGCTTCTCGGGATGGGCGCGCAGGGCCTCGGGGCTGTTGAAGACGCGGGCGCCTTCGCGTTCGGCCTGGGTCAGCAGGTGGGTGGTGTAGAGGTACTCGGCGTCGAAGGGGGGGTCCTTGCGCATGAGCACGGCGTCCAACTCGCACAGGGCGATGTCGGCGGCTTCGACCTCGTCGAACCAGTCGTGCGCGTCACCCGTCAGTGTGATGCGGCGCGCGTGCGCCGTGACCACGCTGCCACGTTGCCAGACCAGCTGCTGCGGTTCGCAGGCCCACAGCGTGTGCCCGCGGGAGGCCGCCTCGCGCATCATCGCGAAGGTGCTGTCCTTGTGGGTCTTGAAAGTCTCGAGCGGATCGGCAACGAACAGGAATTGCGGCATGGCGTGGGGCGGTGATGGCGTGTGTGCGGCTGGGCGATGAGAGGGGCGCTGACAGAGGGTGCTGAGGGGCGATCCGGGGCATCCGTGCTGCGAGGCTCACCGCTCATCGGGCCCTTCGTGCGAGGGCGGTCTGACACGGTAGTGTTCCACGAAGAGGGTGACCACACCGGCCACAAGGCCCCAGAAGGCCGAGCCCACGCCCAGCAGCGTCACGCCCGACAGCGTCACCAGGAACGTGATGAGCGCCGCTTCGCGCTTGCCCGGCTCGGCCAGCGAGGTGGCCAGGCCGTTGGCGATGGTGCCCAGCAGCGCCATGCCCGCCACGCCCATGATGAGCGCCGCCGGGAAGGCCGCCAGCAGCCCTGCCACGGCCCCGCCCAGCAAGCCCATGGCGATGTAGAACAGGCCCGCCCACATGGCCGCTGTGTAGCGCTTGCCGGCATCGGCATGGGCGTGCGGA
Organism: uncultured Burkholderiales bacterium; assembly: GCA_903871865.1. GTDB lineage: Bacteria > Pseudomonadota > Gammaproteobacteria > Burkholderiales > Burkholderiaceae_C > Aquabacterium. The sequence continues at coordinate 5,013 of CAIQIL010000641.1, read as the reverse complement.
TTGAGCACGATGGCCGCCGTGATGGCCGCCAGGTTGAAGGCGTAGCCCCCGAAAGGTGCCAGCAGCACGGTGGTGATGCCCGACCAGCTCATCAGCGGCGAGACCGGCGGCTGGTAGCCCGACACCCGGATGGCCGACACCCCCGGCACCGCCTGCGAGGCCATCGTCACGATGAACAGCGGCACGCCCATGCTGAGCACGGCGTGCCAGGACCACGTCGGCATCACGAACACGGGCTTGGCGAATTGCAGCGTCACTTGCGAGGTGTCCAGCAAACCCTGCGTGGCGGCCACGGCCGTGCCGCCCAGCAGCACGCCCAGCACGGCATAACGCTGCCACCAGCGCTTGCCCACGAGGTAGACCATCAGCATCGTGACGATGAGCAGTGGCTGGGGCGTAGCGGCCGCAAACGACAGCAACGCGAACTTGGCCAGGATGCCCGCCAGCAGGCTGGAGGCCAGCGCCAGCGGGATGCGGTTCATGATGCGCTCGAACCAGCCCGTCACGCCGCACAGCCACATCAACACGCCGCAGACCAGGAAGGCCCCGACCGCCTCGGAGAGGCTCACGCCCGTGGCCGCGCTGGCGATCACGGCCGCGCCCGGCGTGGACCAGGTGATGAGGATGGGCGCGCGCGTCCACAGCGACAGGCCCAGCGTGCTCAGGCCCATGCCCAGGCCGAGGGCCAGCACCCAGGAGGTGATCTGGTCGGGCGTGGCGCCTAGAGAGCGAGCCGCGTGGAAGATCAGCGCGATGGTGCTGGTGAAGCCCACCAGCGTGGCCACGAAGCCGGCCGACACCGCCGACAGAGAGGTGTCGCGCAGCATCTCTTTCAGATGCCGCACGCGCTCAGATCTCCACCTTCGAGCCCAACTCCACCACGCGGTTGGTGGGCAGGCTCAGGAAGTCGGCCACACCGGACGCGTTGCGGTGCATGCTGGCGAAGAGCTTTTCGCGCCAGGGCATCATGCCGCTGCCGATGGTGGGAATGACGATGTCGCGCGACAGGAAGTAGCTGGTCTCCATGTCGTCGATCTGCACGCCGTGCTTTTGCAGCAGCTGGAGCGCACGCGGCACATCGGGCTCGTCCTTGAAACCGAAGTGCAGCATGATCTGCCAGCAGTCGTTGCCCATGTCCTCCACCTCGACGCGGTCGGCATCGCGGATCCACGGCACCTCGTGCGAGCGCACCGTCACGAACAGGTTTTGCGCGTGCAACACCTTGTTGTGCTTGAGGTTGTGCAGCAGGGCGTTGGGCGTGGTGCCTGCATCGGCGTTCATGAACACCGCCGTGCCGGCCACGCGCAGCGGCGGGCTGCAGAACACGGCCTCCAGGAAGGGGTGCAGGTCGATGGCGTCCGAGCGCAGGCGTTCGCTCAGCAAGGCGCGGCCGTCCTTCCAAGTTTGCATCAGGCTGAACATGATCACGCCGATCAGCAGGGGGAACCAGCCACCGTCGATCACCTTGATGACGTTGGCGCTGAAATACATCACGTCGATCACGAAGAAGATGCCCGTGGCCGCGATGCACAGCGGCAGCGTCAGGCGCCAGGCGAAGCGGATCACGAAGAAGGTCATCACCGTCGTGATCAGCATGTCGATGGTGACGGTGATGCCGTAAGCCGCGGCCAGCTTGCTGCTGGAGCCGAAGAAAATCACAGCCATCACGATGCAGGCGTACAGGCCCCAGTTCACGAAGGGGATGTAGATCTGGCCGGTTTCCTTCTCGGAGGTGTGCAGCACGCGCAGGCGCGGCAGGTAGCCCAGTTGGATGACCTGTTTGGTGACGGAAAACGCCGCGGAGATCAGGGCTTGCGAGGCGATGAAGGTGGCGCAAGTGGCCAGGCCGACCAGCGGGTACAGCGCCCATTGCGGCGCCATCTCGAAGAAGGGGTTGCCGATGTTCTCGGGGTGGGCCAGCAACATGGCGCCCTGCCCGAAGTAGTTGATGACCAGCGCCGGCATGACCAAGCCGAACCAGGCCAGGCGGATGGGGCGCTTGCCGAAGTGGCCCATGTCGGCGTAGAGCGCTTCTGCCCCGGTGGCGCACAGGATGACGGCGCCCAGAGCAATGAAGGCCAGCCCGGGGTGGTTCACGATGAAGCCCAGGGCATGGTGCGGGCTCATGGCGACCAGCACCGAGGGGTTGGCGAGGATGTGGTGCATGCCCATGACGGCCAGCACGATGAACCACACCGCGGTGATCGGCCCGAAAAACTTGCCGATGCCGCCCGTGCCGTGCTTTTGCACCATGAACAGCAGCGTCAGCACCACCAGGGTGATGGGCACGACGAAGCGCTCCAGCCCGGGCGCTGCGACCTCCATGCCCTCCACGGCCGACAGCACCGAAATGGCGGGCGTGATGACCCCATCGCCAAAAAAGATGGCCGTGCCGAAGATGCCAATGGCCAGCAGCGTGGCCCGCGTTCGGGGCTTGTCTTTCACCGCGGTGGAGGCCAGCGCCAGCATGGCGATCAGGCCGCCTTCGCCGTTGTTGTCGGCGCGCAGGATGAGCGTGACGTATTTCAGCGACACGATCACCGTCAGCGTCCAGAACATCAGCGACAGGATGCCGTGGATGTTCTCCGGCGTGGGCTGGAGGTGCCCGTGCGCGAAGACTTCCTTGAAAGCGTACAGCGGGCTGGTGCCAATGTCGCCATAGACGACGCCCAGGGCACCCAGAGTCAGAGCGGCGAGCTGGGATTTGCTGAGCGGAGCGTTGGATGGGTGCTGCACAGAGTTGGAGCGAGAAACGACCGATCCGCCATTTTGCGCCCGTTCGGCGGGCGCGCCCACCCCACTGTGGGTGGCTTGCCCTCGCCGGTGACGCGTCGCTTGACGAATCGGCCGTGTCGTGCTCTCGCCCGCCCGAGCTCAGCCCCTGTCAGGCATAGACCTCGGCGTTCGGGTCGGTCACGGCCAGCTCGTAGCTCGCGGCCAGCATGGCCAAGCGGGCGATCACGCCGTACATGTAGAAGCGGTTGGGCGCGCTGGCGCCAGGTTTCACGCCGGGGCGGGGCAGCTGGGTGGGCTCGGCGAAGGCCAGGGGCACGAAGCTGGAGCCCGGCGCGTTGAGGTTCTCGTCGATGCCACGCTCGGCGTGCACGCGGTAGAAGCCGCCCACCACGTAGCGGTCGATCATGTAGACCACCGGCTCGGCCACCGCCTCGTTCATGCGCTCGTAGGTGGGCACGCCTTCCTGGACGATGACCTGTGTCACCTCCTGGCCGTCCTTCACCACCGACATCTTGTTGCGCGTGCGGCGGTTCAGCTCGTTGAGCTCCTTGGCGTCGCGCACCGTCATGATGCCCATGCCGTAGGTGCCGTTGTCGGCCTTGACCACAACGAAGGGCTTTTCGTTGATGCCGTATTCCTTGTATTTGCGGCGGACCTTGCCCAGCAGCGCGTCCACCTGCGTCTGCAGCGCATCCAGGCCAGTGCCTTCCTGGAAATCGACCTCGTCGCACTCGGCGTGCATGGGGTTGATCAACCAGGGGTCCATGCCCAGCAGCTTGGAGAACTTCTTGGCCACATCTTCGTAGAGCTCGAAGTGCTTGCTCTTGCGGCGCACGGCCCAGCCGGCGTGCAGCGGTGGCAGCAGGTACTGCTCGTGCAGGTCTTCCAGCACCTTGGGGATGCCGGCCGACAGGTCGTTGTTGAGCAGGATGGTGCAGGGGTCGAAGTGCTTGAGGCCCAGGCGGCGCTGGGTGCGCAACAGCGGCTCCAGCGTCAGCTTGCTGCCGTCGGGCAGGTCGATGTCGGTGGGTTCCTTGATGGACTCGTCCAGCGTGCCCAGGCGCACGTTCAAGCCGGTCAGCGTGAAGATCTGGACCAGGCGCGCCAGGTTGGCCAGGTAAAACGTGTTGCGCGTGTGCCGCTCGGGGATCAGCAGGAGGTTCTTGGCCTCGGGGCAGATTTTCTCGATGGCCGCCATCGAGGCCTGCACGGCCAGCGGCAGCATCTCGTTGGTCAGGTTGTTGAAGCCGCCGGGGAAGAGGTTGGTGTCCACCGGCGCCAGCTTGAAGCCGGCGTTGCGCAGGTCCACCGAGGTGTAGAAGGGCGGCGTGTGCTCCATCCATTCCAGCCGGAACCAGTGCTCGATGGCCGGCATGGACTCCAGCATGCGCTGTTCCAGTTCGTTGATGGGGCCGGTCAGCGCAGTGATGAGGTGGGGGACCATGGGGGCGGGGGTGTCAGTCAAGGAACACCCGGACATTCTAGGAACAAGATCAACTGGTGTCTCCCCGCCAAAAAACAAGGGGCCGCCCGAAGGCGACCCCTGGAGGATGTGGCGCCGACCTCAGGTCAGGCGCCCATCGGAGAGCACATCACCTGCTCACATCACTTGTGGTAGGCCGTTTCGCCATGCGAAGTGATGTCCAGGCCTTCGCGTTCTTCTTCTTCCGGCACGCGCAGGCCGATCACGACATCGACGATCTTGTAGGCGATCACCGACACCACCGCCGACCAAACCACCGTCAGGCCCACGGCCTTGGCCTGGGTGAGGAACTGGGTGGAGATGACGTAGTCGGCCGCAGGGATCATCGAAGCGGTCACCCAGTCACCGACGGCCGAGGGGCCGCCCAGGTTGGGCGAGTTGAAGATGCCGGTGGCCAGGGCACCGAAGATGCCACCGACGCCGTGCACGCCGAACACGTCCAGCGAGTCGTCCGCACCCAGCAGCTTCTTCAAGCCGGTCACGCCCCACAGGCAGATCAGGCCGGCCAGCAGGCCGATGATCACGGCGCCACCCAGGCCGACGTTGCCGGCGGCAGGGGTGATGGCGACCAGGCCAGCCACAGCACCGGAAGCGGCGCCCAGCATCGAGGCCTTGCCCTTGAGCAGCGCCTCACCCAGGCACCAGCCCAGCACAGCGGCAGCGGTGGCGATGAAGGTGTTGATGAAGGCCAGGGCGGCGAAGCCGTTGGCTTCCAGGGCAGAGCCGGCGTTGAAGCCGAACCAGCCCACCCACAGCAGCGAGGCACCGACCATGGTCAGCGTCAGCGAGTGCGG
>CAIQIL010000640.1 GCA_903871865.1 uncultured Burkholderiales bacterium | reverse complement strand
CCTTGCGGGCGTCGTCCAGCGCGGGCACGGTCTCGGACAGCTCGCCCAGGCGCGCTTCCAGCACAGCCTGGTCTTCCTCCCCGGCTTCGAGCTGGGCTTTCAGCTCGGCCAGGCGGGCCTCGTCGGGCGTGGCCAGGCCTTGCACCTCGGTGCGCAGGCGCTCGCGGCGCTGCTGCACCTGGCGGGCCTGGTCATCGACGTTGCGCGACTCGGCGGCCAGCAACTGGATCTGCTGCTGCACCTGGCCCGCCACGCCGCGCTGCTCGTTGGCCTTTTGCGTGGCGGCGCGCACGGCGTCTTCCAGCGTGGGCACGTTCATGGCGAGCTCTTCGGCCTGGGCGGCCAGGATTTCGGCGTGCTCCTCGCCCATCGCCATCTTGGCGGCCAGCTCTTCCAGCTCGGTCTGGGCCTCGTCGCTGCGGGCGCGCCACTGGTCGTTCTGGGCCTGGATCTCGGCCAGGCGCTGCTCGACCTTCTGGCGCCCCTCCACCACGTAGCGAATGCGCTCTTCCAGGCGGCTGACTTCGAGGTTGGCCTCGGCCAGCGAGCCCTGCGCCTCGTGCAGCGCGTCGCTGGCGGCGTAGTGGTCCTGGCGCACGTGCTCCAGCTCGGCTTCCACGCTGCGCAGCTCGGCCATGCGGGCTTCCAGCGCGTTGGTCGCCTCGTTCACGGCGGCATGGATGCGGGTTTCTTCAGACGACGCGTCGCGGTGCTTCAAGAACCACAGCTGGTGCAGCTTGGCCGTGCCCTGCTCCTGCAGCGCGTGGTAGCGGCTGGCGACCTCGGCCTGCTTTTCCAGCTTGTCGAGGTTGCTGTTGAGCTCGCGCAGGATGTCGTCCACGCGGGTCAGGTTCTCGCGGGTGTCTTTCAGGCGGTTCTCGGTCTCGCGGCGGCGCTCTTTGTATTTGGAGACGCCCGCGGCCTCTTCCAGGAACAGGCGCAGCTCTTCCGGCTTGGACTCGATGATCCGGCTGATCGTGCCCTGGCCGATGATGGCGTAGGCGCGCGGCCCCAGGCCCGTGCCCAGGAAGACGTCCTGCACGTCGCGGCGGCGCACCGGCTGGTTGTTGATGAAGTAGCTCGAGGGGCCGTCGCGGGTCAGCACGCGCTTGACGGCGATCTCGGCGAACTGGTTCCACTGGCCGCCGGCCCGGGCGTCTTCGTTGCTGAAGACGAGTTCCACGCTGGCGCGGCTGGCCGGCTTGCGGTTGCCCGAGCCGTTGAAGATGACGTCCTGCATGGACTCGCCGCGCAGCTCGGAGGCTTTCGACTCGCCCAGCACCCAGCGCACGGCGTCCATGATGTTGGACTTGCCGCAGCCGTTCGGGCCCACCACGCCGACGAGCTGCCCGGGCAGCTGGAAGTGGGTGGGCTCGGCGAAGGACTTGAAGCCCGACAGCTTGATCGAATTCAGACGCATCTAAGTCGTTGATTTGCCTGATGAATCTCAGAAAAATCCAGGCCTTTGAGAAGCGGCGATGATACCATCCGGGGTTTTCGAATTCCCCCCACGTTCGACACCATGGCCAAGCCTATTTCTGTCAGCACCCGCGCCAAGCCCGCCACGCCGCCTTCGGCGCCTTCGCGCCACCTCGACGTCTTCCCCAACCCGGCGCCCGAGCGTGACTACGTCATCCAGTTCCAGGTGCCCGAGTTCACCTGCTTCTGCCCGCTGACCGGCCAGCCCGACTTCGCGCACTTCACCATCGACTGCATCGCCGACAAGCTCTGCATCGAGCTCAAGAGCCTGAAGATGTACATGTGGAGCTACCGCAACGACGGCGCCTTCCACGAGAAGGTCACCAACGACATCCTCACGGACATGGTCAAGGCCATCAACCCGCGCTACATCCGCATCACAGCCAAGTGGTACGTGCGCGGTGGCATCTACACCAATGTGGTGGTCGATCACCGCAAGAAGGGCTGGAAGCCGGCTCCGAAGGTGGACCTGCCGCAACTGGGCAGCGAAACCGGCATGCTGGGCTGAATGGCGTGAACCTGCCCGAGCTCGGTCACGCCCCCTGGGTGGACTGGGCCGTGCTCTGCGGGGTGCTGCTGGGCGCCCTGCCCTTCAAGCCCTGGTTGCCGCTGCGCCATGGCCCCCTGCAAAGCCCCTGGCTGGGCGCGCTGGTGCTGCTGCCTTTCCTGTGGAGTGCCGAGCGCCTGCTGCCTTCCGGCCTGGCGCTGCACGTGTCATCCGCCTGCCTGCTCGCGCTGATGTTCGGCTGGCCCCTGGCCATGTGGACGCTGCTGCCCGTGGTCGCCCTGGCCAGCCTGGTCGGGCGCCAGCACCTGCCCGACGTGGGCAGCATGGTCTCCCACCTGGTGTGGCTGGGCCTGGTGCCAGGCACCTTGTCGCTGGGGTTTGGGCTGGCCATCCGCCGCTGGCTGCCCCACCACCTCTTCGTCTTCATCCTGGGGCGCGCCTTCATCGCCACGGCGCTGGCCGTCAGCCTGACGGGCTACCTCGCCTACCTGGCTGGCCGCAAGCCCGACACCCTCGACCTCGAAGAATGGCTGCTGGGCTACTGGCTGATGGGCTGGGGCGAGGCCTTCAGCACCGGCATGCTGGTGGCCATCTTCGTGGCCTTCAAGCCGGAATGGCTGCTGACCTACTCCGACGAGCGCTACCTGCCGGGCAAACCGCCGAGCCGACCACCCGAGCCCCCCGAGCCGCCGTCCACACCCCAGGGTTGACCCAGGGTTGTCGCGGAAGCGCCCGCAGAAAGGGCCACACGCCCCATCCAACGGACTCCGAGCACCGGATGGCATGTCAAGCCCAGGACGATTCCGGCCGATATGGAGTGACACCCACGCCATCCGACGATGAACCTCCCCCCCTGGCTCCAAACCCCTGCCCGATGGCTGCTGGGGACGCACGCGCCCATGCGAAGGCACATCGTCTTCCTGCTCGCCTCGTCCCAGCTCTACATCGTCAACCTGGGCATCTTCTGGCACTCGGTGCACCTGGGGCTGATGCACCCGCCGTTCGCCGCCGCCCTGACCTGGGCCAGCGTGGCGACCTACCTGGGCGTGTTCGCGCTGGTGCGCAGCGGCTGGACGCAGCGCCTGCCCGACCCGGTGCTCACCATGCCGCACGCGCTGGTGTCGATCGGGCTGTGCATCCTGGCCTACACGCAGCTGGGCGAACACCGCGCCAGCGTGCTCATCCTGGTGGCCGAGGCCCTGGTGATGTGCATGTTCCGCCTGCGCCCCACGCAGATGCTCACCCTGGGCCTGGCCTCGGTGGCGATGCTGCTGGGCGCGGTGGTCTGGCTGAGCTGGCATGACCCGGTCAGCTACCCGGCCTCCACCGGGCTGATGCACTTCGTGATCGGTGGCTCAACGCTGCTGATCCTGTCGCTGGTGGCCAAGTGGGTGACCGACATCCGCATGCGCATTGGCAGCCAGGCACGCGAGCTGTCGCGGGCGCTCGACACCCTGCAGCACATGGCCACGCAAGACACCCTCACCGGCCTGCTCAACCGCCGCACCATGACCGACCTGGCCGAGGCCGAACTCAAGCTGATGGACCGCAACGGCAGCGCACTCAGCGTGGCCCTGCTCGACCTCGACCACTTCAAGCACATCAACGACCACGCCGGTCACGCCGCTGGCGATGCCGTGCTCTGCGGCTTTGCGGCCCACGCCCAAGGCGTGCTGCGCCAGGTGGACAAGGTGGCCCGCTGGGGCGGTGAAGAATTCCTCGTGCTGCTGCCCCAGGTGGCGCAGCACGATGCCAAATCGGCCATCGAGCGCCTGCGCACCGGCACCGAGCGCCTGTCGTATGCCGGCCACCCGGGCCTGCGCGCCACCTTCTCGGCGGGCATCGCCCAGGCACGCCCCGGCGACACCCTGGAGCAGCTGGTGGAACGTGCGGACCGCGCCCTCTACGAAGCCAAGCGCAAGGGCCGCAACCGCAGCGAATGCGCCGACCCCGAAGACGTGCCACCGGCCGCGCCTGACCTGGCGCCCTTCCTGGCACCGCCGCACGCCCTGGAGGGCAGCACCCCATGAACGCCACCGTGGACACCCTGCCCGACGCCCCCGGACAGAGCAACGCCCCCGACCCCATCATCGACGCCATGGGGCGCCTGGTGAAATTCATCTTCGGGCCCGACCGCGCCACCCGCGCACGCACCGGCGTGATCCTGCTGTGCGCCATCATGTACGCCATCTGCTGCAGCGCGGCCTTCTACGCCGCCGAGATGGGCATCATGCGCAGCTTCGCGCCGCGCCTGCTGCTGGCCACCGCCCTGCCCACCTACGCGCTGTTTTATGTGCTGGTGCGCTTTGGCAAGACACGCCGCCTGCGCGACCCCAACCTGATGATCCCGCAGCAGAGCTTTTCGCTGCTGGCCATCGCTTTCGCGTACACCGCCATCGGCCCGCACGACCGCGGCCTGGTGCTCGTCCTCATCGCGCTGGTGATGGTGTTCGGCATGTACACCCACCAGCCGCGGCAGTCGGTGTTCACCGGCGTGCTGGCCATGGCGATGCTGGGCGTGTGCATGGGCGTGCTTTCGCGCATGGACCCGGACTACTACCCGCCCACGCTGGAGCTGCTGCGCTTCGAGCTGCTGCTGGGCACCCTGCCCCCGCTGGTGCTGGCGGCCTACCAGATCTCGGCTTGGCGCAACCGCCTGTCGCAGCAGCGCCGCGAGCTGCGCGCCACCCTCGACAAGGTGCAGGCCCTGGCCAGCCGCGACGCGCTGACCGGCCTCTACAACCGCCGCCACATCCAGGACAAGCTGCAGGACTGCGTGCGCCGCTTCGAACGCTATGGCGAGCGCTTCACCATCGTGCTGGTGGACCTGGACCACTTCAAGCGCATCAACGACCAGCACGGCCACCGCGTGGGCGACGAGGCCCTGGTGGCCTTCTCGGCCGGCGCCACCATGGTGCTGCGCGAGTCCGACACGGTGGGCCGCTGGGGCGGTGAAGAGTTCCTCTTCGTGCTGCCCAACACCAGCCCGCGCAAGGCCGACATCGCCCTGCAGCGCCTGCGCGAGGCCTTGGACCGCTCGCAGATCAGCACCGCAGCGCCGACGCTGCGCGTGGCCTTCTCGGCCGGCGTGGCCCAGCACGAGCCCGGCGCGCCCCTGCACCGCACCCTGGAACGCGCCGACCGCGCGCTCTACCAGGCCAAGCACGAAGGCCGTGGCCGCAACGTGATGGCGCCGCCCAGCCCAGTGACGGACGTGGGATAGACGGGGCCCGGGGGGCTCGCTAAGGTGGCCGGCACACAAACCAGCCCCTCAGAGAGCCCCATGACGCACCTCCGCACCGCCCTGCCCGCCCTGCCCGCCTTGTTGCTGGCCGCAGCCTCCCAGGCCGCCTTCGCGCTGGACTGCCCCGCCGGCAGCCAGCCCTACGCCGAGCGCTGCGTGACGCAGAAGATGGCCGACTACATCTCTTGCGTCGAAGCCAGCGGCGGCAACAAAGACAGCATCGTCGATGAGATGTCACAGGTCGAGGGCAAGAAGAGCGGCACCGCCGTCAAGGCCAGCGGCAGCACCCTGGCCGGCAAGGCCAGCGGCGCCGTGGTGCTGGACCGCAACTCGGAAAGCGCGCTGGTCAAGCGCCTGGAAAAGCGCTGGTTCAGCGGCAGCATGAGCGAGTGCTCTAAGGCCATGTCGGTCAAGACCACCTCCGAGGTCAACCAGCACACCGACAGCACCGTCAAAACCGCGGTGAGCAAGGCCGTCAGCACGCTCAAGGCGTCCAACCTGTTGGTGGAGTTCTCGGTGGCCAAGTACACCGGCGCCAGCGTGATGATCGGCAACCAGGGCCAGGGCATCGTCCTCGTCTCTGAAATCACCCTGAACTGGGATTACCGGGCTTGCCCGCAACTCACCCCGCCGCTCTCGGGTGCGCCCCTGGTGACCTACAAGTACGAGGTTGACCTGACCCAGGCCAAGGGCAGCAAGCTGCTGGACACGCAGGACTTCAAATACGGCCCCGGCGACATCGACCGCTTCCTGGTGGACCTGAACTACCCCGGCCACGGCATTTACAGCGTGTGGTTCAGCTTCAAGCACAAGGCCCCGGGCGAGGCGGACTTCAAGACCTACACCACCGCCAAGGCGGAACGTTCGGTGTGTGAAGGCTGATGACCAAGGGAGCCCCCATGCCCGACACCCCCCACACCACCAGCTGGTGGCAAACGCTGCCCGGCGTGCTCACCGCTCTGGCCGGCGTCATCACCGCCGTGAGCGGCCTGGTCGCCCTGCTCTACCAAAACGGCGTGCTGGGCCACTCGGGCGATGCCGCCGCGGCGACGCAGGCGTCGGCAGGCGCTTCGGTCAGCACCCCATCCGTTACCCCATCCGTTACCCCATCCGTTACCCCTTCCCACACCCCGCCCAAGGCCTTGCCCGAGGCCACGCCCGTGCCGCCAGCGCAACCGGTGCAAAAGCCCTGGTCCGAGGCCACGGCCGTGGTGGTGGGGCGCGACGGCAGCCAGACGCGGCTGCGTGCCGAGTCCTTCAGCAACTGCATCTCGGTCGGACACGACCTGACGCTGACCTCCGGCCAGACGGTCCTGTTCGAACGCATGGCCCGCTTCGAGGTGCAGCGCGCCGACGACCACACCTCGCCCAACCCCAAGGCCCACTTGCAGATCACCCTGCTGGATGGCACCGCGGTGCCGGGCGTGGTCGAGGCCAACTGCGACCTGTTTGGCTACAACGACCTGGGCCGCTTCACCACCTACTTCGACCAGGTCCGCATGGTGAGGTTCGAGCGCTGAGGCGCACCCAGGAGGCGGCCATGTCAGACAGCTTCGAGAAAGACGAGTACTTCGCCCTGGTGAAGTCGGTGGCGGACTTCGATCAGCGGCTGCTGACCGTGAAAGGCTGGGGCGTGACCTTGAGCCTGGCGGCGCTCGGCCTGGGATTCCAGTACCGGGCCCATGGCTTCTTCCTCATCGCCGCCGCCAGCAGCCTGGCGTTCTGGGTCATCGAGCACGCGGGCAAAAGGCACCAGATGCGCCACTACGTGCGCATCCGGGAGATCGAAGTCAACCAGTACCGGCGGGCGGTGGGCGATGAGGACCAGCAGATGTCCAGCCCCCGCATCGACTGGTCCTGGCAAAACGCCATGCACACCCTCGCTGGGGAGGGCGACACCCGCGGCAAGCCCGTCGAGCCCCGTGGCAAAAACGAGTGGTACGGGCGGGCGGGCCTGCTGCCTTACGTCGCATTGCCGCACGCCATCACCCTGGCCATCGGCCTGGGCCTGTTCGGGATGGGCCTGGCAGGCGCCTTGCCTGACTTCACGCTGGGCACCCCACCGCAGCGGCCACCCATTGAGGCACCAGCGCGGTGCTTCACAGCCGCGTCACACGCAAAGCCGATACCCGGGGCTTCACCACCCAAAGGAGCGCTTCATGTTGTTCAGGTCATCGATCAACAGGTCCTTGTTCCGCACGCTGCGCGACGAGTTCGACCGTTACCCCAACCTCCACCTGGACGAGCCCGTCGCGCTTGGCCAGGTCGGCGTCATCGACAACGCCGCGGGCAACTTCGAGTGGCGCACCAGCCTGGACACCCTGGGCGTGAAAGCACCCCTCTTGCCCGGTGGCCCGACCCCGGCCATCGTCAACACGGCCTACACCACCGGCTCCAACACCCGCTGCGACTTCACGCTGGACGCGGCCGGCCTCGGTGCCGCCGACTTCGACTTCCAAAGCCAACGCTCGCTGGCCACGCAGGCCCTGGGCATGCGCACGGAGCGCTACGACATTGG
>CAIQIL010000639.1 GCA_903871865.1 uncultured Burkholderiales bacterium | reverse complement strand
CTGGTGGCACGTTCGCGCGCCAGCGGCAGCGGTACCGGTGCGGACTACCTCTACACTTATCTGCGCAGCTTCTACCGTGACGACACCCGTCCGACCGGCTGGAACAACCTGGTCTTCCCCAACGTCGGCATGCCGCACGTGCTGTGGGAATTGCAAGGCCAACGCGCGGCCAAGTTCGAGGAACACGCTGACCCGCATAACCCGGCCAAGATCGAACACCACTTTGAAGGCTTTGAAGAGCTGACCAAGGGCACCTTGTCTCCCCAGGAGTACGACAGTGCCGTGGCCGATCTCGTGGCCTATCTGCAGTGGATGGCCGAGCCCATGCAGAATCAACGCACACGCATTGGCGTGGGCGTGCTGATTTTCCTGGCGATCTTCACCTTCATCGCCTGGCGCCTGAACGCTGCGTACTGGAAAGATGTGAAGTGATTCAGGCGCATTCACTGAGCCGTCAGTGAACGCTTGGTGGCGCAGTGGCCTGCTGCAAAGCAGTCACTGCGCTTCGTTGTTTTGTGGTGTCGAACACCACGGGCCTTTTTAGAACTATAGGAGCCCACCGCCATGATGGTGCTTTACTCCGGAACGACCTGCCCTTATTCGCATCGTTGCCGTTTCGTTCTGTTCGAAAAGGGCATGGATTTTGAGATCCGTGACGTCGACATCTTTGCCAAACCCGAAGACATCGCCCTGATGAACCCGTACAACGAGGTGCCCATCCTCGTCGAGCGTGACCTCATCCTGTACGAATCGCACATCATCAACGAGTACATCGACGAGCGCTTCCCGCACCCGCAGCTGATGCCCGGCGACCCGGTGGCCCGCGCCCGCGTGCGCCTGTTCCTGCTCAACTTCGAGAAGGAGCTGTTTGCCCACGTCAACCTGCTGGAAGGACGCGGTGGCGTCAAGGCCAACGACAAGCAGCTGGAGAAGGCCCGTTCGCAGATCCGCGATCGCCTGACGCAGCTGGCCCCGATCTTCCTGAAGAACAAGTACATGCTGGGCGACGACTTCTCCATGCTGGACGTCGCCATCGCGCCGCTGCTGTGGCGCCTGGACTATTACGGCATCGAGCTGTCGAAGAATGCGCTGCCGCTGTTGAAGTATGCTGAGCGCATCTTCTCGCGTCCGGCCTACATCGAGGCACTGACGCCTTCCGAGAAGGTGATGCGCAAGTGACCTTCCTCGCCTGACTGATCGCCTGACCGAGCATGTCCATCGAACAAGATTCCCAGGGCTCGTCCACACGGCCGTACCTGATCCGCGCCCTGCATGACTGGTGCACGGACAATGGCTTCACGCCTTACCTGGCTGTGTACGTGGACCGCTCGGTGCAGGTGCCGCAGGAGTACGTCAAGAACAACGAGATCGTGCTCAACGTCAGTTTCGAGGCCACCAGCCAGCTGCAGTTGGGCAATGAGTTCGTCGAGTTCAAGGCGCGCTTCGGTGGCGTGGCACGCGACATTTCCGTGCCCGTGGACCACGTGATTGCCATCTATGCGCGTGAGAACGGGCAAGGCATGGCTTTCCCCGTGCCCACGCCATTGGGTGGTCAGGGCGTGGATTCGCCGGCTTCGGTGCCAGCAGGTGACGATGCGCACCTGGTGGATGCCGAGGTGCAGTTGGACACGGCACCATCACCTGGCGCGGGTGCGCCTGTTGCCGGTGGTTTGCGCCTGGCGCCGGCCCAGAAGGCGCCCAAGGAGCGTCCTTCGCCTGTCAAGGCGGTGGACAAACCTGCTCAGGCCCAGACGAGCGATGACGCACACACGCCGCCGCCCGAGCCGCCATCAGGTGGTGGTCGTCCGGCTTTGCGTCGCGTGAAATGAACGCTGACAGTCACGCTAGAATCTCGCATTGAAGTTTGCGCCGGCTTAGCTCAGTTGGTAGAGCACCCGCCTTGTAAGCGGTAGGTCGTCAGTTCGAATCCGACAGCCGGCACCAAGCATTTTTAGAGGCCTCCGAGTCCATCAGCTCGGAGGCCTTTTTCCTGGGTAAATCCACTTCCTGTCGTCCGATTTCGCCCGGGGGCGTCCATTGACAGCCGGTGTGCGTCCGGGGAACACAACGGGGAACGAAACACCGTTCCCCGTCAAGGCCGGGGAACAACCCAGGAAAGTGGGCCCCGATGCTGACAGGCTGATCGCGGCAAGCACAGCCTTCGCGGCTCATGCATCTCCCTGCTGCTCGTTTGGAGCGTTGGTCAGAAGCTCGGCAGAGAACATCACCTGGCGACAACAGCAGGTGGCGCTGAGGGCGCCGCTCCAGCGTGACAGCCGCAGGGGAACTGTTTGCCGTCCACGGTGTGCACGTGCAAACACACCGTCTTGCCAGGCGTCAGCGCGCCCAGGTCCACCCCGGGGGTGCTTTTGGTCACGGCCCACTCGCGCATGTCGGCGTCACGGAGCCATGCGAGCCCCATGGATGGCAAGACTTCGATGACAGTGGCCTGGACATCGAGACGGGTGGGCGGTGTCTGGTTCATGTTGATTCCTTGCGTGGTGCGCCACGACGTCAACGCACGGCACGATTGTCATCAAATTGACGCCAATATAGGTGGTTACCCTGGTATTTCGAAGGGGCACCTTGGCAGGTTTCTGACTGCGCCGCCCTCAGGCCACGGAGCGGGTCGGGGCGAGCTTGCGCAAGGCCGGGCCCGCCACCTGGCGGAACCTGGTGCTGTGCAGGCAGACACCTCCTGCCAGTCCCACCAGGCTGCCCAGCACGGTGTCGAAAAAACGTGCCTGGATGAGCGCACTGGAGGGGGCATGTCCCAGTGTGGTGGCCTCGGCCAACAGCAGGGTCAGCGGCGTGATGAAGATGGCGGCAAAGCCGTAGTGGCGCACCACCGCTGTCTCGACGATGAAGGTCAGCGCGATCATGCACAGCGGCAGGCTCCATTTGTCCAGAGGCAGGCTCAGCAGCCCCCAGGACAGCAGCAGCCCGATGCCGGTGCCCACGATGCGCTGCAGTTGCCGGTCCCAGACGGCGCGCAGGGACATGCCCTGGATCACGGCCAGACAACTCACCGGCACCCAGTAGGCCTTCTCTAGGCGCAGCAACTGCGCCAGTGCCAGTGACATCCCGACGAACACACCGATCACCACCGCATCGAACACCACGAAATCGAAGCTGGGTGCGGTCAGCGGCATCACGGGCTGAGCGGGTCTGCGCCGCAGGATGTGGATGCTGTATGCGAAGGCGATCAGGCAGGCCAGCAGGCAGCCCATGACCAGCAGCCCGACCTTTAGGGGGATCTGTTGGAGATCGCCCGGCGAGTACGCGCCGATGGCCGCGGCCATGATGAAAAACAGGCTGCCTGGTGGTGCCAGCCGGTAGAAGCGGCACACCATGGTCACCAGCATGGCGATGAGGGTGAGCACCAGCACCATGGCCGGTGGCATCAGGTGGCCCATGAGGCCCAGCGCGTAGCAAGCCGTCATGCCGAAAGCGCTGGCCATCAGCGACACCATGCGGTGTGACATGGGCGTCTCGGGCAGGTAGAGGAAGACCAGCCCGCCCAGCGAGGACACCAGGCCGTGGTCCATGCGGTCGAACCAGGCGCCGATCAGCAGCGGCAAGCCCGATGCCAAGGCTGCGGCGAAGGGCATCTGCCAGGGGCGGTCGCTGGCGCGGATGGTGGTGAGCTGGCGCCATTCTTCGCGCAGCAGTGCCAGGATGCGGCCGGGGCGGGTGGGTTTCGTCATGAAGCGGGCAAGGGCGTGTGCACAGCACGCAGCGTACCCGCTCAAGCGCTGATCTTGGACAAA
Organism: uncultured Burkholderiales bacterium; assembly: GCA_903871865.1. GTDB lineage: Bacteria > Pseudomonadota > Gammaproteobacteria > Burkholderiales > Burkholderiaceae_C > Aquabacterium. The sequence goes on along the minus strand of CAIQIL010000639.1, from coordinate 1,111 downwards.
CGCAGGGCACGCACGGCTTGCCGAACCCGCAGGTGTCGTGCGCAGAATGCACCATGTCCGTCGGCATGCGAAAGGTGAGGAACATGGTCAAGATGTCCACGTTGGTGCGGAGACGCGCAGCACATGCCCAGGCGGGGCATCGCTTGGCGTGTCTGGGCGCAGCCACCGCCTCGCTGGCCCTGTCCCTGACAGGATGCAGCATCGAGTGGCAAAACCGGCAGGCCGCTCAGGAGGTCGCGAAAGCCGCCACGCCGCCAGGTTCGGTGTACGGAGGCTGGCGTCTGTTCCAGGACAAGTGCGCCAGTTGCCACGGACCCGCGGCCACGGGGGCGGCCGGTGGGCCGAACCTGCTGCCCAGGGTGCGTGAAATGGGTTCGCGTCAGTTCGTCAGCACGGTGCTCTACCGCTACGACTGGGGCCTGCCCGTCGCCAAGGACAGCCGCGCTGATCCGGCCCTGGACGCCTTGCTCGAAGACCTTCTGCAGCGCCGACAGCACGCCTTGACGATGCCAGCCTGGCAAGGCGAGCCCAGCGTGACCGTCCACATCGCCGACCTCTACGCCTACCTCTCGGCCCGCGCGCAAGGGCTGCAGGGGCCGGAGCGGCCCTCGCCGTGAAGCGGGGTGACGCAGGGCGTCAGTTCGCCAGCAGCTTGTTGAGCTCGGACAGGTCTTCTGCCTTGAGCGTGCCGCTGGCCTGGCGCAGCTTGACCGAGCCGACGATCACGTCGTAGCGGGCCTTGTAGAGGTCTTTCTGCGTGCTGGTCAGTTGGGTCTGTGCGTCCAGCACGTCCTTGTTGATGCGCACGCCCACGCGGTAGCCCAGTTGCGTGGCTTCCAGCGCCAGCTTGGCAGACGATTCTGCGGCCTCGTAGGCCTTGACCTGCGCCAAGCCAGATTGCACGCCGAAGTAGGCCTGGCGGGTGCCCAGGGTCACGGAGCGCCGTGCGTTGTCCACGTCGTGCTCGGCCTTTTCCTTGAGTTGCAGGACTTCGCGGATGCGGTTCTGCACGGAGCTGCCCGCGTACAACGCCATGTTCAGCTCCAGGCCGATCGAGCTGCTGGTGCCTGCGCCGCCAGAAACCCTGGCGTTGATGTTGTTGGAGTCGATG
>CAIQIL010000638.1 GCA_903871865.1 uncultured Burkholderiales bacterium | reverse complement strand
GTGGTTTTGCCCGCGCCGTTGGGGCCGATCAGGCCATGCACCTGGCCGGCCTGGATGCGCAGGCCCACGTCGCTGAGCGCCTGCACGCCACCGAAGCGCTTGCCCACGCCGTGGACGTCCAGCAAGGGGGTTCCCGGGGTGTGCGCCGTCATCGTGCGACCTCGTCCGGCACCAGGCGATCTTCGTAGCGCGGCGAAGGCCACAGCCCGCGCGGGCGGGCCAGCATGATGCCGATCATGGCCAGCGCGATCAGCAGCTGCCGCAGGATGGCCGCGTCCAGGCGCCCCCCCGTCATCGCCTGCAGCGGCCCGGCCACCTGGCGCAGCACCTCGGGCAGCGCGGCCAGCAGGAAGGCGCCCAGGATGACGCCGGGGATGTGGCCCAAGCCGCCCAGCACCACCATGGCCACCACCAGCACCGACTCCTGCAGGCTGAACGATTCCGGCGAGACGAAACCCTGGAAGCTGGCGAACAGCACGCCCGAGACGCCGCCGAAAGACGCGCCCAGGCCGAAGGCCAGCAGCTTGAGGTTGCGCGTGTTCAGGCCCATGGCCTTGGCCGCGATCTCGTCTTCGCGGATGGCCATCCAGGCCCGGCCCAGGCGCGAGTCGTGCAGGCGCTGGGTCAGCACCACCGCGCCCACCACGATCAACAGGAAGAGGTAGTAGTGCAGCGTCACCGAGGGCAGCGCGAGCCCCCCCAACCAGCCAGGCAGATGCAGCGGCTCGCCCAGGCTGAGGCCACCGAAGCGGATGGGGTCGATGCTGTTGATGCCCTTCGGCCCGTTGGTGATGTTGATGGGCGCGTCCAGGTTGTTCATGAACACGCGGATGATTTCGCCAAAGCCCAGGGTGACGATGGCCAGGTAGTCGCCGCGCAGCTTCAGCGTGGGCGCGCCCAGCAGCACCCCGACCAGGCCGGCCACGGCCGCGGCCAGCGGGATGGCCGCCCAGATCGGCAGGTGCAGGCCGCCGGGGAACATGGCGGCCACGGCGGGCAGGCTTTCGGTCAGGTGGGGCGAGGCCAGCAGCGCGAACAGGTAGGCGCCCACCGCGTAAAAGGCGATGTAGCCCAGGTCGAGCAGGCCGGCGAAGCCCACCACGATGTTCAGGCCCAAGGCCAGCAGGATGTAGAGCAGCGCCGTGTCCAGGATGCGCACCCAGGCCTCGCCCAGGGGCTGCAGCGCCAAGGGCAGCACGGCCAACGCGACGGCACAGACAAGGAACAGGCGCATGCCTTTCATGGCCAAGCCGCCCCTCATGCTCGGTCCGCCACGCGTTCGCCCAGCAGGCCTTGCGGCCGCAGCGTCAGCACCAGGATCAGCACCGTGAAGGCGAAGATGTCCTGGTAGTTGCTGCCCAGCACATCGCCCGTGAGCTCGCCGATGTAGCCCGCGCCCAGGGCCTCGATGACACCCAGCAGCACACCGCCCACCACCGCACCGCCCAGGTTGCCAATGCCACCGAACACCGCCGCGGTGAAGGCCTTCAGGCCAGGCAGGAAGCCCATGGTGTGCTGCACCGAGCCGTAGTTGGCCGCCCACATGACGCCGGCCAGGGCGGCCAGGGCGGCCCCGATCATGAAGGTCGCCGAGATCACGCGGTCAGGCTGCACGCCCATGAGCTGGGCCACACGCGGGTTCTCGGCCGTGGCGCGCATGGCCCGGCCCAGCGAGGTGCCATGGATCAGGGCCATCAGGCCGGCCAGCGTCAGCGCCGTCACGCCCAGGATCAGGATCTGCACCAGGTTGATGGTCGCGCCCATGAACTCATAGGGCTCGTCGGGCAG
>CAIQIL010000637.1 GCA_903871865.1 uncultured Burkholderiales bacterium | reverse complement strand
TGCGACCACCTCATCGGCCAGCTCTACCCCATGCGGGTGCGCGATTTCAGCCGCTTCGGCTACACCTCGGTGCTCTTCCCGGAGCTGGCCTGACGCCTTCTGCTCTCGGGCCGGCTTTTCAGGCTGGGTCCGGCCGCACGGGCTGCAGCGCATGGGCTTGCAGCACCTCCAGCGGGATGACTTGCAGCGCCGCCTCGTGCGTGGCGTCCAGCGCCACCGGGGGCGCCACACCGGCGCGCCAGGCTTCCAGCCAGCGTTCGGCGCACAGGCACCAACGGTCGCCCGGCTGCAGGCCGGGGAAGCGCCATTCGGGCCGCGGTGTGGAGAGGTCGTTGCCCTGGTGCATCGAGAACGCCAGGAAGTCGGCCGTCACGCGCGCACAGACCACGTGCAGGCCAGAGTCGTCCTCGCGGGTGCGGCAGCAGCCATCGCGGAAATAGCCCGTGACCGGGTCGTAGGAGCAGGCGCGCAGGGGGCCTCCCAGCACATTGCGTCCGGGCACGAGGTGCACGCTCATCGGGTGTTGCCTGGGGGCGGCGAGTGGGGCGGTTGTGGCGCCTGGGATGGCTGTGGCGACTGCGGCGATTGGCGCAGCAGCGTCATGGCCGTGCCGATCAGGGCCGAGACTTCGCTCATGTTGCCCGGCACGATCATGGTGTTGTTCTTCTGCGCGAGCTGCGCATAGGCCTCGACGGCCTTCTCGGCCACCTTCAGGTTGACCGCGTCCTGCCCCCCGGGCAACTGGATGGCGGCGGCGATTTTCGCGATGGCCGCGGCGGTGGCGTCGGCCACGGCGGTGATGGCCGCCGCCTGGCCCTGGGCGCGGTTGATCTCGGCCTGCTTCTCACCCTCGGATCTGGCGATGAAGGATTCGCGCTCGCCCGTGGCCAGGTTGATCTGCTCCAGCTTGCGGCCTTCGGATTCGGCGATGCGGCCGCGCTTGTCGCGCTCGGCGGTGATCTGTTGCTGCATGGAGCGCAGGATCTCGGCGGGCGGCGTCAGGTCCTTGATCTCGTAGCGCAGCACCTTCACGCCCCAGTTCAGCGCGGCCTCATCGAGGGCGGCCACCACCGAGGTGTTGATGGCGTCGCGCTCCTCGAAGGTCCTGTCCAGTTCCATGCGGCCCACGATGGAGCGCAGCGTGGTCTGCGCCAGCTGGGTGATGGCGACGATGTAGTTCGACGAGCCGTAGCTGGCGCGCATCGGGTCGGTCACCTGGAAATACAGGATGCCGTCCACGTGGAGCTGGGTGTTGTCCTTGGTGATGCAGACCTGGCTGGGCACGTCCAGCGGGATCTCCTTGAGCGAGTGCTCGTAGGCGACCTTGTCCACGAAAGGCACGAGCACGTTCAGGCCGGGCTTGAGCGTGGCGCTGTACTTGCCCAGGCGCTCCACGACCCAGGCGCTTTGCTGGGGCACGACCTTGATGGCGCGGACGACGAAGATCGCCGCAACGATGAGCAGAACCAGTGCGACTTCCATGGCTCAGAGGCGCTCCAGCACCAGGTAATTGCTTTCGATGGCGCGGATGCGGTGGGGCCCTGAGGCGGGCACATGGGCACCGTGGTAACGGGCCATCCAGTCGCTGCCGCGGTAATGCACCCGGGCCGTGCCATCGGGGTGCCAGTTCGAGACGGTGACTTGCTCACCCACGTCCAGGCTGCCCAGGCCGGTGGAGGTGTAGTCGTCCACCGGCAGCATGCCGCGCCGCAGCAATTTGCGGTGCCAGAGGTACACGGCACCGCCGCCCACCAGGGCCGCAGACATCATTTGTGCGGCTTGGTCGCCACCCAGGGTCGCGATCACGGCCGCCGTGGCCGCACCCAGCGCCAGCATCAGCAAGTAGAAGGAGCCCGTCAGCAACTCCAGGCTCACGAAGAACCCTGCCACGATCCACCACAGCGTCGATTCGCTCATCCGCCGCAACTCCTTGCTGCACTGTCCGTTGGATGTATGGCGCATCACCTTGGATGAGGTGTCACGCCGTTGTCAAGTGCGAAGTTTAGGCGGGAATTCCACTGCCGACACGGTGGGGACTTTTTTCTGACCCGGGATGCAAAAACGCCGGCGTGTCAAACAAATCCGCAGGCTTGCCGCCTACACTTCGCCGACTTCGGGATTTCTCCGTTCTGGCTTTCGCCATTGCTCCGTTTTTGTGCACAGGAACAGGTCATGCTGCGCTTTCATTTCCCCATCGTCATCATCGATGAAGACTTCCGCTCCGAAAACACCTCCGGCCTGGGCATCCGCGCCCTGGCCGACGCCATCCAGAAGGAAGGTTGCGAGGTGCTGGGCGTGACCAGTTACGGCGATTTGTCGCAGTTTGCGCAGCAGCAAAGCCGGGCCAGCGCCTTCATCCTGTCCATCGACGACGAAGAATTTGGTGCCGGCTCCAAGGACGAGGTCGATGTGGCCTTGAAGGCCCTGCGCAATTTCGTCAGCGAGATCCGCTTCAAGAACGCCGAGATCCCCATCTACCTGTATGGCGAGACGCGTACCTCGGAGCACATCCCCAACGACATCCTGCGCGAGCTGCACGGCTTCATCCACATGTTCGAGGACACGCCCGAGTTCGTGGCGCGTCACATCATCCGCGAAGCGCGCAGCTACCTCGACGGCCTGGCCCCGCCGTTCTTCAAGGCGCTGATGGACTACGCCCAGGACGGTTCCTACTCCTGGCACTGCCCCGGTCACTCCGGTGGCGTGGCCTTCCTGAAGAGCCCGGTGGGCCAGATGTTCCACCAGTTCTTTGGCGAGAACATGCTGCGCGCCGACGTGTGCAACGCCGTGGAAGAACTCGGCCAACTGCTGGACCACACCGGCCCGATCTACGAGTCCGAGAAGAACGCCGCGCGCATCTTCAATGCCGACCACTGCTTCTTCGTCACCAACGGCACGTCCACCTCCAACAAGATGGTGTGGCACCACACCGTGGCCCCTGACGACATCGTCGTGGTGGACCGCAACTGCCACAAGTCCATCCTGCACAGCATCATCATGACGGGCGCGGTGCCGGTCTTCCTGACGCCCACGCGCAACCACTACGGCATCATCGGGCCGATCCCGAAAAGCGAGTTCGAGCCGGACACCATCCGCGCCAAGGTCGCGGCCAACCCCTTGCTCAAGGGCGTGGACGCGTCCAAGGTCAAGCCGCGCATCCTGACGATCACGCAGAGCACCTACGACGGCGTGCTCTACAACACCGAGACCATCAAGGGCATGCTGGACGGCTGGATCGACAACCTGCACTTCGACGAAGCCTGGTTGCCACACGCCGCCTTCCACAAGTTCTACGGCATGTACCACGCCATGGGCAAGGGCCGCGCGCGTCCGAAGGAAGCGGTGGTCTATGCCACGCAGTCCACGCACAAGCTGCTGGCCGGCATCTCGCAGGCGTCGCACGTGCTGGTGCAGGACTCGCAGACCGTGCCGCTGGACCGCAACCTCTTCAACGAGGCCTACCTGATGCACACCTCGACCTCGCCGCAGTACGCGATCATCGCGTCGTGCGACGTGGCCGCGGCCATGATGGAGCCTCCGGGCGGCACCGCCCTGGTGGAAGAGAGCATCAAGGAAGCGCTGGACTTCCGCCGCGCCATGCGCAAGGTGGACAAGGAGTACGGCGAGGACTGGTGGTTCAAGGTCTGGGGGCCCGATGCCCGCCTTGAACATGGGATCGACCATGCGGTCGGCCAGCCGGAAGACTGGGTGCTGCAGGCCAACGAAGAGTGGCACGGCTTCGGCAACCTGGCCGATGGTTTCAACATGCTGGACCCGATCAAGTCCACCATCATCACGCCGGGCCTGGACGTGTCGGGCAAGTTCGCGGCCTCCGGCATCCCGGCGTCCATCGTCACCAAGTACCTGGCCGAGCACGGCGTCATCGTCGAAAAGACTGGCCTGTACTCGTTCTTCATCATGTTCACGATCGGCATCACCAAGGGCCGATGGAACACGCTGATGTCGGAGTTGCAGCAGTTCAAGGACCACTACGACCGCAACCAGCCGCTGTGGAAGGTGATGCCCGACTTCGTGGCCGCGCACGCGATGTACGAGCGCGTCGGCCTGAAGGACC
>CAIQIL010000636.1 GCA_903871865.1 uncultured Burkholderiales bacterium | reverse complement strand
AGCTTCGCCCGCTGGATGGACCAGCACAAGCCGCAGGCCCAGACCCCTCTGCCGCAAGCCGCCCGGACAGCCCAGGCCACGCCGCCGGCACAAACACCCGCCAGCGCCTCGCCCACAGAGACGCCCACGGCCGCCAAGGGCCCGGGCTGGAACGCCACCCAGCAAAAGCTGGCGGCGGCGCGCAGCCAGTCCAACGCCACCCGCGCACCGGCTGCCGCCTCTCAGGCATCGGCAGGCGCTGCCGCTCGCCAGGCCGCGGCCACCCAGGGTCAGGCCCAAGCGCAGGCCAGGGCCGAAGCCGCGAAAGCCAATTCGGCCAACTCGGCCAACGGCGCCAACAATGCTCAGGCCAAACGATCGGCCAGCGCGAAGGACGGCATGGGCACCGAGGCCACTTCGGAGGGCCACGAGGCCGAGGCCACCCAGTCCGCTGACGAGGCCAAGGACGAGACCCGCTTGGTCACCGCCCAGGGCGAGGGCACGGCCGTGGTGCGCGAGCTCACGCCTCCGCCCACCGTGCAAGCCAACGACCCCGCCGGCATGATGGCCTGGCTGGCCAGCCTCACCCAAGGCGGTGAAGCCGGCACCCACGCCGAGGGCAGCGAGCTGGCCGGTGCCGGTGCCGAGGGCGAAGGCCATGGCCTCAAGCTCGGCCAGGACGAGGAGGGCCGCGGCAAGGCCCTCGGACACGGGCGCGGCCAAGGCCAAGGCCTGGCGCTGGGCCTGCGCAGGCAGGAGCTCGGCCAGGACGCCGCGGCGGGCAAGGCCGGTCTGGCGGCTGGCCAGGGCGACGCATCGCTCCAGGTCGATGCCTTGCTGGGCAAAGGCCGCGAGGCCCAGGCCCTGGTGGGCGAGGGCGCCAAGGGCGTGGGGCAAGACGCCGCCGCGCTGATGGCCGCCGACAGTGCCCGCGTGGCCAGTTTCGGCCAGGCCCTGTCCGAGGCGCGCCAGGCCCTGCCGCACGCACAGGCCAGCCTGCCCACCCCGCTGGACGCCCCCGAATTCACCCAGAAGCTCGCCGACCAGGTCGGCCTGTGGGTGGGCCAGGCCCGCAACGACGGCCCCATGACGGCCGAGCTGCACCTGAACCCGGCCGAGATGGGGCCCATCAACGTGAAGATTTCACTGGATGGCCAGTCCGCGCACGTGGACTTTGCCGCCGCTGCGCTAGAAACGAGACAGGCCATCGAAGCCAGCCTCTCCCTGCTGTCGTCCTCGCTCAACGATGTCGGCCTGAGCCTCAGCGGGGGCGGGGTGTTCTCACAGACGCCCCAGCAGCAGCAAGCCTTCTCGCAGGGCCCGAATGGCGGCGCCAGCGCTTCCGGACGCACCGGCCAGGGCCGCGGTGAGGGCGACGACGCCGAGCCCCTGGGCCTGCGCCAGGTCAGCGCGCCACGGCCTGGCCGCCTGGGCGGCCTCGACCTCTATGCCTGAGCACTGAGGCCGGAGGCCTGGAAAAGCGAGCGATGTGAAAATCGCACGCCTTTCCCGCCGCTTATCCGTCCATCGCGGTGGGCGCTGACTTCGAATAATCCCCCCATGCCCCTCAAGGCATGACCCCAGGAGAAAACGCATGTCAGCAGCCCCCGCCGCCGCTCCGGCCGAAGGCGAAGCCCCCAAAAAGGGCAACAAGAAACTCATCATCATCGGTGCTGCCGTGGCCGTGCTCCTGGCCGGCGGTGGCGGCGCTTTCTTCATGATGAAGAAAAAGGCCGATGCCGAGGCCGCTGCGGCTGCCGCCGAGGGCGAAGACGGCGAGGCCGAACACGCGGCCCCGGGCAAGCAAGCCAAGAAGCCCGAGCACGGCAAGGACGAGCACAAGGGCCCGCCCACCTTCGTGCCCCTGGACCCTTTCATCGTCAACCTGGCCGACAAGGACGGCGAGCGCTTCGCCCAGATCGGCGTCAGCCTGCAGGTGGACGACCCCCACATGGCCGAAGAGATGAAGGGCTACATGCCCGCCATCCGCAACTCGGTGCTGCTGATCCTCTCGCACAAGACCTCGGTCGAGCTGCTGACCATCGAGGGCAAGCAAAAGCTGGCCGAAGAGATCCGCCGCGACGCCGCCCGCGCCATGGGCTACGAGATCGAGGACCCGGAAGACGAGGAAGCCGCGGCCAAGGCCGAGGAAGACGCGCCCAAGAAGAAAAAGAAGAAAAAGAAGAAGGTCGAGTCCTACAACCCGATCGTGCACGTCCACTACTCGAATTTCATCATCCAGTGAGCCAGGGTCGCCGCCGCTTGCCCGCCGTTTGAGAAGTCGCCCGCCATGAACCAGCAAATCCTCTCCCAAGACGAAGTCGATGCCCTGCTCCAGGGCATCACGGGCGAAAGTCAGAAGCTGGAACAGGAAGACGTTCCCAAGGAAGGCATCCGCGACTACAACCTGGCACAGCAAGAGCGCATCGTGCGTGGGCGCATGCCCACGATGGAGATCATCAACGAGCGCTTTGCCCGCAACATCCGCATCGGCCTGTTCAACTTCATCCGCAAGTCGCCCGAGGTGTCGGTGGGCGGCATCAAGGTGCAGAAGTACAGCGCCTTCCTGCGCGAGATCGTGGTGCCCACGAACTTCAACATCATGGCCGTGCGCCCGCTGCGCGGCTCGGGCCTGATCGTCTGCGAACCCACCCTGGTGTTCGCCGTGATCGACGCCCTCTTCGGCGGTGGCGGCAAGTTCCACACCCGCATCGAAGGCCGCGACTTCTCGGCCACCGAGCAGCGCATCATCCGCCGCCTGGTGGACGTCATCACCGAGGAATACAAGAAGTCCTGGCAGGGCATCTACCCGGTCGAGCTGGACTACCAGCGCTCCGAGATGCAGCCCCAGTTCGCCACCGTGGCCACGCCCAGCGAGATCGTGGTGTGCTGCTCCTTCACGCTGGAAATCGGCGACACCAGCGGCACCATCCACATCTGCATCCCCTACGCCACGCTGGAGCCCATCCGCGACATCCTGTTCAGCTCCATCCAGGGCGATTCGGCCGAGCCCGACCGCCGCTGGGTGAAGTTGCTGACGCAGCAGATCCAGTCCGCCGAGGTGGACCTGGTGGCCGAGCTGGGCCATGCCCCCGCCACCGTCGAACAGCTGCTGGCGCTCAAGCCGGGCGACTTCATCGAGCTGGACCTCAACAAGATCATCCAGGCCAAGGTCGATGGCGTGCCCGTCTTCGACTGCTACTACGGCACCTCGGACAACAAATACGCGCTTCGCGTCGAGAAGCTTTTGACCACCGGCAACACCAGCTGGCTTGGAGACCAACATGTCTGAATCTGCAGCAGAGTTCCCGCCCGAAGGTGGCGCAGGCGAACAAGACGCCATGGCCGCCGAATGGGAGGCTGCGCTGGCACAGCAGGGCAACACCGCCTCGGCCGATGCCGCCTTCGATGGCGCCATGGCAGGCTCGGCCGGCACCGCCAGCGAAGTCACCGCCTCGGCCCAGCAGATGACGCCCGCCGCCTTCGCCAACTTCGGCAACTCGGCTCCGACCAGCGGTGCGGGCAACGACATCAACATGATCCTGGACATCCCCGTGCAGCTCACGGTGGAGCTGGGCCGCACGCGCATCCCCATCAAGAACATCCTGCAATTGGCGCAAGGTTCCGTGGTGGAGCTGGACGCACTGGCCGGCGAACCCATGGACGTGCTGGTCAATGGCTTCCTCATCGCGCAGGGCGAGGTGGTGGTGGTCAACGACAAGTTCGGCATCCGCCTGACCGACATCGTGACGCCGTCCGAGCGCATGCGTCGCCTGAGCCGCGGGAGCTGACATGGCGGCAACCGGCATGTCGGTGGTGTGGTTCGTGCTCATCGTGGCGCTGATCCCGCTGTGCCTGTGGGCGCTCAAGCGCTCGGGTCTGGCCTCGGGCGCCCTGGCCGGCGCCAAGGCCGAGGCCTTGGTCAAGACGATCGGGCAGCTCAACATCGGCCCGGGCCAGCGCTTGCTGACCGTCGAAGTGGGGCAGGGCGATGCCCGCACCTGGCTCGTGCTGGGCGTGACCGGCCAGAGCATCCAGACCTTGCACACCATGGCCCCTCAGGCCCCGGTCGAAGCCGCCGCACCCGCAGTGCACCCCGGGTTCGCGGCCCTGCTCAAGCGCGCTGGCAAGGTCGGCGGCACACCTCCTGGAGCCCCATGATGGCGATCGCCGCACCCCGTCGCGCCCCTGGCCTGCGCCTGCCGCACATCGCCATGAACCGCTCCCGCTGGATCCGTGGCGGCCTCGTGCTGCTGTCCCTGCTGACGGCCGCGGCCTCGTCCTGGGCACAGGTGGCGCCTGTGGGCCCCATCGGGGGCAGCACCTTGCCGCTGATGATCGGGCAGGGCGCCGGTGGCAACAGCTACTCGGTGCCCATCCAGACCCTGCTGTTCTTCACCGCCCTCGGCTTCCTGCCAGCCGTGCTGCTGATGATGACGGGCTTCACCCGCATCGCCATCGTGCTCAGCCTGATGCGCCAAGCCATCGGCACCCAGGCCGCGCCGCCCAACCAGGTCGTGGTCGGCCTGTCGCTGTTCCTGACGCTGTTCGTGATGGGCCCGACGCTGGACAAGGTCTACAAGGACGCTTACGAGCCCTTCTCGGCCAACCAGATCACCTTCACCCAGGCGCTGGAGCGCGGCCAGGCCCCCATGCGCAGCTTCATGCTCAAGCAGACCCGCCAGTCCGACCTGGGCCTGTTCAGCAAGCTGGCCAAGCTGCAAGGCGAGGTCAAGCCCGAAACCGTGCCCTTCCGCGTGCTGGTGCCGGCCTTCGTGACCAGCGAGCTGAAGTCGGCCTTCCAGATCGGCTTCCTCATCTTCATCCCCTTCCTGATCATCGACATGATCGTGGCCAGCGTGCTGATGAGCCTGGGCATGATGATGCTGTCGCCGGTCATGGTGGCCTTGCCCTTCAAGCTGATGCTGTTCGT
>CAIQIL010000635.1 GCA_903871865.1 uncultured Burkholderiales bacterium | reverse complement strand
GGGCACACGCTTGGCGCTTTGGGCCCATGGGCGCCACGCCCAAGACCATGACCACATCGCCATGCGTGCAGACCGTGTGCACGTGGCTTGCCGCCGAGGTGGTCAAACCCAGTCGCTGGACTGCCACCCGCGCTGGCTGCGCGTGGAGCCGGTGCAGCACGACCGCTCCCTGATCCGCGTCTCTGGCGAGGGGCGCAGTGTGGTGGTGGGCGAGTTCGTGCCAGGCGAAGGCCGCAAGCAGCTTGCCAACGAACTGCGCTGGGCCTTGCGCCACCTGGACGATTGATGGCGAGCAACCGGCCCGAGGCCTCCACCGGGCTGGCCACACCCTGTATTGACGACCACGTTCAACCCACGAAGAGCAACGAGATGATCCATGTTCCTGGGAATCGAGTGAGCCCGACCGAGCCCCTGGCTCTGCGCGTGCGCAAGGGCCTGACGGCCGCGGCCCTGCTGAGTGCGGCCAGTGGCGCATGGGCGGTCAGTGACCTGCCGGGCGGGCCGGCCGTTCGCCAGCTGGACCTGCACCCCGCCGTGACCCGCATCGCCTCGGCGCAGCAAGATCTCCACCACATGATGATGTACATCTGCATCGTCATCTTCGTGGCGGTGTTCGGCGTGATGTTCTATTCCATCTTCGCGCACCGCAAGTCCAAGGGCCACAAGGCGGCCGACTTCCACGAGTCCACCACGGTGGAAATCGTCTGGACCATCGTGCCCTTCCTCATCGTCATCGGCATGGCCTTGCCGGCCACCAAGGTGGTCGTGGCCCAGAAGGACACCACCAACGCCGACCTGACCATCAAGGCCACCGGCATGCAGTGGAAGTGGGGCTACGAGTACATCAAGGGCGATGGCGAGGGCATCCAGTTCGTCTCGACGCTCGATGCCAGCCAGCGCGCGCTGTCAGACGCCGGTACGCCGCAGGGCGACAACTACCTGCTCAAGGTGGACAACGCCCTGGTCGTGCCCGTGGACAAGAAAATCCGCATCATCACCACGGCCAACGACGTCATCCACTCTTTCATGGTGCCGGCCTTCGGCATCAAGCAGGACGCCATCCCCGGCTTCGTGCGCGACACCTGGTTCCGCGCCGAAAAAATCGGCGACTACTACGGCCAGTGCGTGGAGCTGTGCGGCAAGGAGCACGCCTACATGCCCATCCATGTCAAGGTGCTGAGCGCCGAGGACTACGCGAAGTGGGTGGACGACAAGCACAAGCAGATGCAGGCGCTGGCCGACGACCCGAACAAGGTCTGGACGCAAGACGAGCTGATCGCGCGTGGCGAGAAGGTCTACACCGCCAACTGCGCGGCTTGCCACCAGCCCAATGGCAAGGGCGGTGGTGCCATCAAGCCGTTGGACGGCTCGGCCAAGGTGCTGAGCGACGACGCCCATGTGCAGATCAACGTGCTGCTCAATGGCCAGAACAACATCATGCCGGCGTGGAAACAGCTCTCCGACACGGAGATCGCTGCTGTGATCACCTACACCAAGAACCACTGGTCGAACAAGACTGGCCAGACCGTGCAGCCTGCCGAGGTGCTGGCGGCCCGCAAGTGAGGGCGGCCGCGCGGCCCATGCCCTTGCTGAACCGACCCGAGATCCGATTCGCTGAAAGGACGCTCCATGAGCGCAGTGCTTGACCACGGTGGCCACGGCCACGACCACGATGACCACCACGGCCACCCGCATGGCTGGCGCCGCTGGGTCTATGCCACGAACCACAAGGACATCGGCACGCTGTACCTGCTGTTCGCGCTGACCATGTTGATGATCGGCGGGGTGCTGGCGCTGATGATCCGCGCCGAGTTGTTCCAGCCGGGGCTGCAGTTGGTCAACCCTGAGTTGTTCAACCAGCTCACGACCATGCACGGCATCATCATGGTGTTCGGCGCCATCATGCCGGCCTTCGTGGGGGTGGCCAACTGGATGCTGCCGCTGCAGATCGGTGCCTCCGACATGGCCTTTGCGCGCATGAACAATTTCAGCTTCTGGCTGATGATCCCGGCCGCGCTGATGCTGGTGGGCTCCTTCTTCATGCCCGGTGGTGCACCCGCTGCCGGCTGGACGCTCTACGCCCCGCTGACCTTGCAGATGGGCCCGTCCATGGACGCCGGCATTTTCGCCATGCACATCCTGGGCGCCTCGTCCATCATGGGCTCGATCAACATCATCGTGACCATCCTGAACATGCGCGCACCGGGCATGACGCTCATGAAGATGCCAATGTTCGCCTGGACCTGGTTGATCACCGCCTACCTGCTGATCGCGGTGATGCCGGTGCTCGCTGGTGCCATCACGATGACGCTGACCGACCGCCACTTCGGCACCAGCTTCTTCAACCCCGCCGGCGGTGGTGACCCGGTGATGTACCAGCACATCTTCTGGTTCTTCGGCCACCCCGAGGTGTACATCATGATCTTGCCGGCCTTCGGCATCGTCAGCCAGATCGTGCCGGCCTTTGCCCGCAAGAAGCTGTTCGGCTACGCCTCGATGGTCTATGCCACCGCGTCGATCGCCATCCTGAGCTTCATCGTGTGGGCCCACCACATGTTCGCCACGGGCATGCCGGTGACCGGCCAGCTCTTCTTCATGTACGCCACCATGCTGATCTCCGTGCCCACGGGCGTGAAGGTTTTCAATTGGATCGCGACCATGTGGAAGGGCTCGATGACCTTCGAAAGCCCGATGCTGTGGGCCGTGGGCTTCATCTTCGTGTTCACCATGGG
>CAIQIL010000634.1 GCA_903871865.1 uncultured Burkholderiales bacterium | reverse complement strand
GGGTTGGTTTCGAGGTGCAGCACGCGGTTGGCGTGGGCGTAGAGCACCGGGTCGTCCTTGAGGGCCTCGTAGGCGGGCAGGCGGATGACGGTGCGCTCGCGCGGTGGCATGACGATCTTGCCGGTGCGGGTGCCCGGCGCCGAGGCGTCCGTGCGCTCCGCCGGCGCTTCGAGCTCGTCGGCCTCGTCGTCGTGGTTGTGCGCGTTGGCAGGAGACTCAGCCTGTGCCGGCACCATCACCTTGTCTGTCACCGCGCTGCGGATGTCCAGGCGGATGGGCTGGACTTGCACGCCCTTGCCGACCGGGTCTTTCACCGGGTCGAAGGCGCCAGCGTCTTCCAGCGCGCAGCTCTGGCCCTGCTCGGCGGCAGCCTGGGCCATGCCCATGTAGGGGTTGATGTGCTGGTCGATGCGGCCGGGACGGTCCACGTCGGTGGAGTCCAGCTCGAACCAGCCTTGCGCCGTCGGGTCGTTGCGGCGGCGGATGAAGGCGGTGCCGCGCACGTCGGTGATGGCCTCGACGGGCTCGCGCGCGGCCAGGCGGTGCGCGACCTCGATGATGGCGCGCTCGGCATTGCCGTACAGCAGCAGGTCGGCCTTGCTGTCCATCAGCACGCTGCGGCGCACCTTGTCCGACCAGTAATCGTAGTGCGCGATGCGGCGCAGCGAGCCCTCGATGCCGCCCAGCACCACGGGCACGCCCGGGAAGGCCTCGCGGCAGCGCTGCGAGTAGACGGTGGCCGCGCGGTCGGGCCGCTGGCCGCCGTTGCCGCCCGGCGTGTAGGCATCGTCACTGCGCAGTTTGCGGTCTGCCGTGTACCGGTTGATCATGGAGTCCATGTTGCCTGCCGTGACGCCCCAGAACAGGTTGGGCTTGCCCAGCGCCTTGAAGGGCTCGGCGCTCAGCCAGTCGGGCTGGGCGATGATGCCCACGCGGAAGCCCTGGTTCTCCAGCATGCGGCCGATCACCGCCATGCCGAAGCTGGGGTGGTCCACGTAGGCGTCGCCCGAGACGATGACGATGTCGCAGCTGTCCCAGCCCAGTGCGTCCATCTCGGCGCGCGTGGTTGGCAGGAAGGGCGCCGGGCCGAAGCGCTTGGCCCAGAAGGGCTTGTAGCTGCTCAGGGGCTTGGCGGCAGGGGCGGGCGCTTGGCCGGGCAGGGTGACGGTCAGTTCGGACATGGGGGTGACGCAGCAAGGCGTCGGCAGACAACCCGGCATTGTCGCTTGTTGGGCGATGCTTGGGGCGGCGTCAGAGGCCCCTGGGCGGGTGTGGTTTTGCCGGCCAAGGCGCGGACGCAGGTGGTTCTGCGCCTGCGTCCGCGCGCCTTGGCCACGGTCAGGGCCCGCGTGTTCGGCAAATTGAGCACAATGGGGCCTCTGTCTCTCTGCCTTCGGGCTTCCAACATGCGACGAATGACGATGCGCCAAGGACTGGCGTCCCGATGGATGACCCTGATGTTGGCCGTGGCCTGCGCGGCTGTGGCCGTGGCGCCCATGGACGCCGAGGCCAAGCGCCTGGGCGGTGGCCGTCCAGCCGGCATGCAGCGCCAGATGCCGGCCAAGCAGGCCGACACCTCGCCGCCGGCCTCGCCCAACAATGCGACCAACAGCGCCACGAACAACGCTGCCGCGCGTCCCAACCAGGCTGCGCCTGCCAATGCGGCAGCACCTGCCGCGGCTCAGCCGGCCAAGCGCTCCTGGATGGGCCCGATCGCCGGCCTGGCCGCTGGCCTGGGCCTGGCCGCGCTCGCCAGCCACTTCGGCTTTGGCGAAGCACTTGGCAACTTCATGATGATGGCCCTGCTGGCCGTGGTCGCGATGGTGGCCATCGGCTGGCTCATGCGCCGCATGCGTGGCGGTGCCGCGGCATCGGACAATGGTCCGCAACTGGCCGGTGCGGGGGCCCCCTACCCGCAGACGGCGCCCGACCCGGTGGCCCCGCAGGCGCCCATGGCCCGTGACAGCTTTGCCGCTGGTGGCATGGGCGTCAGCCCTGCTGCCTCTGTGGGCGGCGCTGCAGCGTCGGCGGCCGCCGCACCGGCAGGCTTTGACGCCGCTGGCTTCACCCGCATCGCCAAGATGATCTTCATCCGCATGCAAGCCGCCAACGACGAGGCCAACCTCGACGACCTGCGCAAGTTCACCACGCCGGAACTGTTCGCTTCCCTGCGCCTGGACCTGCAGGAGCGCGGCACGGCCAAGCAGCAGACCGATGTGATGCAACTGGACGCCGAGGTGGTGGACACCGCCCAGGAGCAGGGCCAGTGGGTCGTGTCCGTGCGTTTCCATGGCTTGATCCGCGAAGCCATTGACCAGGGTGCCGAGCCCTTCGACGAACTCTGGCACCTGGTCAAGCCCCTGGACGACAGCCGCGATTGGGCGATCGCCGGCATCTCGCCCGTGCAATCCTGAGCCCCAGTCGCTCGCGCAACCCATGAAAAAGCCCGTCCCGGTTTGCGCCGGACGGGCTTTTTGGCATCTGACGCAGGCCTGTGAAGGCCCTGCGTCAGGGGCAAGCTTGGCGGGTCAGGCCTTCTTGGCCCAGGCCGAGCACCAGCCCTTGGCGTTCACTTGCTTGCCGCCCAGCAGCGGGCACACGCCCCAAGCATCCTTGCCCTGGAAGAACTGGCAGTTGCCGCAGGCGCTGCCGGCCTTGTAGGTGGGGTACTTCTTGGCATCGACCTTGGTGGCGTCGTGCTTGTAGCCCAGGCCGGTGGCGGCGGGGTCTTTCTCATCCACCTTGGCGGCATCGGCGGCGCGCACCGAGGTGGCGGCGCCGAGGGCAGCGGCAGCGGGGACGAGGGTCATGATGAACTGGCGACGGCTGGTCATGGAAAGCTCCGGTGAGTGGGGGTTGCAGAGGGGTTGACCTTGAGTTGACGCATTTTCAGGTGATTCAAAACAAAACGCCAGGCTTCAGAATCGCTTCATTGAACTCAATTCGGGTTCACTGAAGTGAAAGACCAGCGTCATGATTGATTCAACCGATCCGGTCGATGCCGGGATGCCGCGCTACCGAAGCAGCGCTGCTGCCCGCATGGTAAACATTCCTGTGGCCACTTTGCGCGTGTGGGAGCGTCGCTACAACGTCGTGGGCCCCACACAAGCCCCCTCTGGTCACCGACTGTATTCCAGCCAGGACGTGCGCCGCTTGGTGCTGATCAAGCAACTGGTGAACAAGGGCCACGCCATCGGCATGCTGGCGCGCGTCGAGACCGCCCGCTTGCAGGACCTCGTCAACGAGGCTGAGCAGACGGAGTCGGTGCTGGCGCGTGGCACCCCGCTGCCTGCGGGGGCACCGGCCCGAGTGACCAGCGCTTCCGGCGTGCCCTCCGTGCGCCTGTTGCTGGTGGGCACGGGGGCTGCGGCGCGCTGGGGCGATGCGCTCAGGGGCATCGAAGGTCTGCAGGTGGTGGGCAGCGTGGACGACAGTGCCGTCTCGGAGTTGGCGCTGCAGCAGGTGCAGGCCGACATGGTGCTGGCCGACCTGGGTGCCGTGCACATGGAGTCGGTGGACTGGCTCAGCCGCATGGTGCGCACCGTGGGGGCGCGCCAGATGATCGTCATCTACGGCTTCGCTAACACCCAGGTGCAGGAAGCCTTGCGTGCGCGGGCGGCCGTGCTGCGTCGCTCGCCGCTGGCGCCCGACGAGTTCCGCCAGACCGTGCTGGAGACCGTGCGCGGCTGGCGCAGCGTCAGCCAGGCACTGCTAAGCCTGCCCGACCCGGCGCCGGCCCCGCGTTTCGACACCACCGACCTGGTGGCCTTGACCGCCGCCATGCCCAAGGTGGCGTGCGAGTGCCCCAAGCACATGGCCGAGCTGATCACGATGCTGGGCCAGTTCGAGGCCTACAGCGCCGATTGCGAAAGTCGCCAGCCTGCCGATGTGGCCCTGCACGCTTACCTGTACCGCGTGGCCGGCCATGCCCGAGCGCTGATGGAGGAGGGCCTGGCCACGGTGGCCCAGGCCGAGGGTGTGACGGTGCCGGGGCGCAAGGTGAGCGCATGAGTGCCGCACCTTCACGCGCCGTTGAGGACCCCGGCTGGTGGACCGACGGCCTGGCCGTGGTGATCGGAGCCTCGGGTGGCCTGGGCACAGGGCTGAGCGACGCCCTGGCGGCACTGGCGCCACAGGGGCGTGACCAGGTGCTGTGTCTGGGCAGGCGCAGCGACCCGGCGCTGGACCTGCTCGACGAAGTCAGCATCGCCCAGGCCGCGCAATGGGTGCGTGGGCAATCCGAGGCCACAGGGCGCTCTGTGCGCCTGGTGATCGACGCCACCGGCTGGTTGCACGGGCAGGGCTGGTCGCCCGAGAAGACCTGGCGACAGCTCGATGCGGCCCACATGGCGCACGCCTTCGCGGTCAACGCCATCGGACCGGCCTTGCTGATGAAGCATTTCCTGCCGCTGTTGCCCCGCCAGGGGCGCGCGGCGTTCGCCACGCTGTCGGCCAAGGTGGGCAGCATCGGCGACAACCAGCTGGGCGGCTGGTACAGCTACCGCGCGGCCAAGGCGGCGCTCAACCAGCTGGTGCGCACCTCGGCCATCGAACTGGCCCGCACCCACCCGCAGGCGGTGTGCGTGGCCTTGCACCCGGGCACCGTGGACACGGGGTTGTCGGCCCCATTCGCGCGGTCAGGTTTGACCGTGCGTGCGCCCGCACAGGCCGCTGCCTTGTTGCTGGCTGTGCTGGCGAGCCTGGACGCCCGCCGAACGGGGACCCTGATCGACCCTCTGGGGCAGACATTGCCCTGGTGAGGTGACGCTTCAGTTCAGGGCGGTGTTGGCGCGCAGACGCTCCACCATGAAGTCCAGGAAGGTGCGGACTTTTTGCGAAGTCTGGCGCCCCTCCTGGTAAACCACGTGCACGGGCAGGGGTGCGTGCTCGAAGCTGCTCAACAAGGTTTTGAGGCGGCCACTGCGCAGGTGGTCTGCCACTTGGTAGGACATCAGCCGCGTCAGCCCGAAGCCGCCCAGGGCCGCCGTGATGGCCGATTCGTTGGCGTTGGTCGCGATGCGCGGTTGCAGGTCGTAGCTGCGTGTTTGTCCGTCCACGACGAAGCGCCAATGCGCCGATGCGGTGATGCCGGTGGCCGAGATGATGGTGTGGCGAGACAGGTCGTGCGGGTGCAAGGGCATCCCGTGGGCTTCGATGTACTGAGGCGCCCCGCACACGATGCGCCGTACCGCGCCCACGCGCACCGCGTGCAGCGAGGAGTCAGGCAGATCGCCGATGCGCACGGCCACGTCCACGCCTTCCTCGACCATGTTCATCACCCGATCGACGAACCAGCATGAAGCATTGACATCGGGGTAGGTTCGCAGGTAGTCCGTCACGATGGGCATCACGAACATGTTGCCGAAGAGGACAGACGCGGTCAGCGTCAACTCTCCCCGCGGTGCGCCGTGGACGCCTTGCGCGGCTTCGTCGGCCTCCTCGATGTCCGACAGCAGGCGGCGACAGTCCTGGGCATAGCGGGCCCCGGCCTCGGTCACGCGCACAACGCGGGTGGTGCGGGTGAGCAGTCGCACCTGCAGGTGGTCTTCCAGATCGGCGATCGCGCGCGTGACCACCGGAGGCGACACGTTCAGCCGCCTGGCCGCGCTGGCGAATCCGCCTTCATCGACGACGGTGACGAACACCGTCATGGCGTAGAGCTGGTCCATACAGTTTCAGATCAGGGAATGGTGCATTGATGGATTGAGGCATTCACTTCTTTGGTGAGAGGAATCAAAGTTACGTTGCGCTGTGAACGTTTTCAAACCCCGGCGCAACCCCTCGCACATCCACCACCCAAGGAGCTTTCCATGAGCCGTCTCACCGTCATCGACTGTAACAACGCCAATGCCGAGCAAAAGACCCTGCTTGACGCCATCCACAACCAGCTGGGCATGGTGCCCAATTTCCTGAAAGTGTTTGCCAATTCGCCCGCCGCGCTCAAGGCTTTCCTGGGGCTGTTCGGTGTGGCCAATGAGGGCGCTCTGGAGCCCCAGACCCGCGAGCGCATTGCCTTGGCCCTGGCGCAGCAAAACAGCTGCCAGTATTGCCTGTCTGCGCACACCGCGCTGGGTGCCAATGCGGGCCTGACGGGCGATGAAATGGCTGCCAACCGCGCCGGCTCCAGCCAGGATGCGAAGGCTGCCGTCGCGGTCAAGCTGGCGCGCAGCCTGGTCGAGCACAAGGGCGACATCACCACGGCAGAGCTCAGCGAAGCCCGTGATGCTGGCTACAGCGATGCCGAGATCGTGG
>CAIQIL010000633.1 GCA_903871865.1 uncultured Burkholderiales bacterium | reverse complement strand
GGTTGGCACCACCGCCTGGTCAATGGCCTGTACGCGTTGATCGTCCTGCACGTGGGCGCCATCGGCTTCTACGCCGTGGTCAAGCGCCTGCGCCTGGTGCCTGCGATGGTGACGGGCTGGCAAGAGGTGCCGCGCAGCCAACTGGGCCCACGCCCGGCCCATGCCGGGGCCTTCGCGGTGGCGCTGGCCTTGGGCTTGCTGGCTGGCTATGCCGCCAGTGGCGAATGGCAGAACGGGTTGCAGAGCGCCCCATCGACGTCGGCGACCTTGCTCACTGCACCGACCTCCGATGCCAGCCCTCAGGCGGCACAGCCCGGCAGCGCGGCGGCATCGGCTACAACGGGCACGGCCACAGCAGCGCCAGCCTGGTGAGCGGACATCACCCCACAGCGTGACCCCAAGCCAAAGCGGCTTCGCCTTTCCAGGTGAAGCCGCTTTCGTTGGTGCGACGGTGGGGCGTGCGGGGCAGGCGATCGGTCAAGCGATCGATGCCGACGAGGCGTTGGCCTCTGCTGCGTCCGCCTGCAAATCATCCCCCTGCAGCAAGCCGTGGCGCTTGAGCTGGGTGCGCATCATGTTGCGGGTGATGCCCAGCAAGCGCGCAGCGCGCACCTGGTTGCTGCCCGCGTGGGCAAAGGCCGTGTGCACCAGGGTGGATTCGACCGTGTCGAACAGATCGGGCCAACCCGCGTCCAGCAGGGCCTGGCAGGCCGATTGCAGCAAGGCCAGACCGGCAGAGGGCTCGAAGACACCGGCCGCCGATGCCACGGATGCCCCTGCGCCCACCACTGTGCCGGCAGCCGGCACAAACGCGCTCGGCGCGTGCCGATCGTGCGCATCCGCCGTCCCGCCAGAGCCCAGCCCACCCACACGCAACACCGAGGCATCCGTGGCCTGTGCGGGCCGGTTGGTCAGGGGCAGCAGGCGGATGTCGTGGGGCTCGATGGTCTGGTCGCGGCAGACGATGAGGGCGTAGTGGATGACGTTTTCCAGCTCGCGGATGTTGCCCGGCCAGCTGTACTGCGTGAGCGCCTCCTGCGCCGCTTCGCTGACGCCCACATCCTCCAGATGGAGCCGGCTGCGGTAGACAGAGATGAAATGCCGCACCAGCGGCAGGATGTCGGCGGGGCGCTCGCGCAGCGGCGGCAAGCGCACGCTGGCCACGCTCAAGCGGTAATACAGGTCGGCACGGAAATGCTGGGCCTCGACGGCCCGCGCCAGGTCGATGTTGGTGGCGGCCACCAGGCGCACGTCCAGCGGGATGCCGCGGCGCGAACCCAGGCGCACCACCTGGCGCTCCTGCAACACGCGCAGCAGCTTGACCTGCAGGCCCAGCGGCAAGTCCCCGATTTCATCGAGGAACAAGGTGCCACCGTTGGCAGCCTCGAACCAGCCCGCACGGGCGTGCGAAGCGCCGGTGAAGGCGCCAGACTCGTGTCCGAACAGCTCGGCGTCGATCAGCGTCTCGCTGAAAGCACCGCAGTTCACCGCGACGAAAGGCCCGGTGCGGCCACTGACGGCATGGATGTGCCGCGCAATCAACTCTTTGCCCGTGCCGGTTTCCCCGGTGACGAGCACGGTGGCTTCGCTGCGGGCGATGCGCTCGACATCGCGCAGCAACTGCAGCGAGGCCGGGTCATGGAAGACCAGCGCCTTGGCGCGGATCGACAGCGACGAGGCCGACGATTCGGGCAGGGTCAGCAAACGTTCTGGCATCCTGGGCTCATCCTTGGCTGTCTTGGGCACCCGGGGTGCGGATCAACACGAAGGCCTGCACCTGGACATGGCAGCTGTTGTGCCACTCCAGCGCATCGGTGGCCTCGTACTGCAAGGACTCCCGCGGGCGCACCAGGTGGCGCTGCCCGTGCAGGATGACGTCGAGCACGCCGGTGGACACCGCCACGTTGACACGGCGCGCGGCCACCGTGGCCGGCAGACTCAGGCGACCGCCCGGGGCCAGGCGCAGTTCATAGAAAGCTTCGCGGTGCCCGTCACGTGCCCGTTGCAAGGGGCGCAACTCGGCGCCTTCCGATGGCAACTGCGCGGGGCTGTCCGGCGAGGGTTGCAGCAGCAGCACGGCGTCATCGTGGGTGGGCTCCAGGAACCACGACACCGACACGCCCAAGGCCTGCGCCACCTGCCACAAGGTCTTGATGCTGGGCACGCTGCGGCCCTGCTCGACCTGGCTGAGCATGGCGCGCGACACCCCGCTGTGCGCCGACAGCTGCTCCAGCGACAGGCGGTGCTGCTGGCGCAGGCGTCGCAGATTGCCGCCCACCGTGTGGCAGACCAGGGCCTCGCTGGCCGAAGCACGCGAAGCCGACAGCGTCGCGCTGCGCTCGGTGCGGGCTGCGATCGGCAGGGTGCCGGTGCGCTCGACCCCGTTCCAGGGGCTGGCAGCGGCTTGGCGGTCACGGACCCAGACAGTGGCAGGCGAAGTCATGTGGTGTTTCTCGGGCAACTTGGGGCAGGGACAAGGTCGTTCACCTTACCCAAGCGGCCGCCCACCGGCAAAGACGCGATTCGCATGGCCATCTGCCGAGAGCGCATGTGCAAGCACCTCATGCACATTCCTCGCTTGTCCACCGCCGGCACGCAGGCCCACAGTCGGTCTCCATGAACCGCCCTGCCCGCCCCCACGACCACCACAGCGCCACCCAGCCCCATGCGGCCGCGGCCTGTCTGTCGTGGCCCCAGGCCAGCGCGGCCCCACGCCTGGCGCGCCCACAGCACCCACAACGCCCCTCGGTGCGCGTGCTGGTCATCCCCGGCTTGCGCGACAGCGGTGACGCCCATTGGCAGACCTGGCTGCAAAGCCAGTACGTGGACGCCGCCCGCGTGACCCAGCGCGACTGGCATCAACCCGAGCTGGCAGGCTGGTCGGAGCGCATCGGCGACACCCTGGCGCGCAGCAGCCGCCACACGCTCTGGGTCGCGGTGGCCCACAGCTTTGGCTGTCTGGCCCTCGCCCATCACCTGGCCCATCACCTGGCCCATCACATGGGCCATCACCTGGAGCCTCGGGCCGACGCCCTCTCGGCAGACGGCACCGAGCCCCCGACCCACGGCCGCATCGTCGCCGCCTTGATGGTGGCGCCCGCCGACCCCG
Organism: uncultured Burkholderiales bacterium; assembly: GCA_903871865.1. Taxonomy (GTDB): domain Bacteria; phylum Pseudomonadota; class Gammaproteobacteria; order Burkholderiales; family Burkholderiaceae_C; genus Aquabacterium. The sequence continues at coordinate 424 of CAIQIL010000633.1, read as the reverse complement.
TGAAATTCGGCCTGAGCGCCGCGCTGCCCCGCCACCCTTTGGGCCTGCCCCTGAGCGTGATCGGCAGCGAGGACGACCCCTGGATGCCGCTGGACCGCGCCCGCGACTGGGCCCACACCTGGGGCGGCGGCTTCGTCAACCTGGGCCGCGTGGGCCACATCAACACCGAGTCCGGCTTCGGTCCCTGGCCCCTGGCGCGGCACAAAGTGGACCACCTCGTGCGCCAGCAGCAGCGCCTGCACACCCGCCTGTGCGGCCTGGCCTGCGACACGCCCTGACACCCTTCCCCCTCACCCACCCGTCACCGACACCCAGTCACCGACACCTCGAAAGGAAACCCCACATGGCCAGCCTGCGCCTGGGCGACACCGCCCCCGACTTTGAACAAGCCTCGTCCGAGGGCACCATCCGCTTCCACGAGTGG
>CAIQIL010000632.1 GCA_903871865.1 uncultured Burkholderiales bacterium | reverse complement strand
GTTGTAGGGGATCAGGTTCATCAGCGCGTACTTGCCGTGCAGCAGCCGCACGATGCCTTCGAGCTCGGCCTCGCTGTCGTTGATGCCGGCCAGCAGCGTCCACTGGTATTGGATGGGGTAGCCGGTGGCGCGGGCGTAGCGCTCTCCCTCATCCACCAATGCTTCGGGCGACATCGGCGTGGCGCGGGGCAGCAGTTGCGCGCGCAGCGCGGGCTTCGTCGAATGCAGGGACAGGGCCAGCGCCGGCTTGACACGGCCCTGCAGCAGGCGCTCGAACACGCGCGGGTCGCCCACGGTGGAGAACACCAGGTTCTTGTGGCCGATGTTGCCCACAGTGCCCAGCAAGTCGATGGCTTCGAGCACGTTGTCCATGTTGTGCGAGGGCTCGCCCATGCCCATGAAGACGACCTTCTTGACCGCCCGCCGCGTGCGCGCCAGGGCCACCTGCGCGACGATTTCGGCGCTGCCCAGCTGGCGCAGCAGGCCGTCACGCCCGGTCATGCAGAACACGCAGCCCACGGCGCACCCCACCTGGGACGACACACACAAGCCATCGCGCGGCAGCAGCACGCTCTCGGCGGTCTGGCCATCGTGCAGGCCCACCAGCAGGCGCTCGGAACCGTCGCTGCCAGGGTGAGACGAGCGCAGCGTGGCCAGGCCCATGACCTCGGCCATCAGCGCGTCCAGGCCCTCGCGCACGGGCTGGGGCAGGAAGTCTTCGGGGCGGCGCTTGCCGCTGTCTTGCGGCAGGGCCTGGGCCCACAGGCGCAGCACGCGCTGTTCGTGGATGGGCTTGGCGCCGAGGGCGCGCAGGCGCTGGCGGATGTGTTCGATGCGCATGGGGCGCCAGTGTAGTCAGGCCCAGCCGCCGGTTGGCGTCAGTGCGGCTTGCGGGGGCCTTTGAAGGCCTCGGGGCGGATCACGTTGCCATCCTTGTCGGCGCGGGTGCGGCGGGCGCGCTGGATGGCTTCTTCGGCCAAGCGGGCGGCATCGTCGCGGCGGCTGCGCCAGTGTCGCCACTGCCACACGGCCTTGGCGCGGCTGCGCACCCACCGCGGCAGACGCCGCACGGCAGCGTCCAGCGCAACGCGGCGGCGCAGGGGCAGGCACATGCGGGCCAACAGGGCCACACAGACCAACACCACCAAGGCGGCAAACCACGGATTCGGACTCACGGACATCGCAGCACCCGGCCAAACACCCACGCCATCGACAACAGCATGGACGGCACCGCCACATCGTAACCAATGCCGCGCGAGGCCGCATCCCCGCTCATCGGGGCCCCGACGCGGCCGAGGGCCTCGTGGCCACCACGTTCATGCCGGCAGGCACCTCGCTGTCGTCGAGGTAGGCGATGGCACCTGGCGTGTTGGCGATGTAGGCGATGACTTCCGCCACCGAGGCCAGCTCGCGCGGTGGCACGCCCTTGCCCACGTAACGGCGCACCGTCCAGTAGGCGGTGTAGCGGTCCTCGTCCTGCTGGAGGAAATCGTTGAGGAAACGCTGGCGCAACAGGCTGCCAGGCGCCAGGTTGACGGGGAGCAAGGCCTGCCCCGACAGCTCCACCAGGCGACCGGTGTAGATGCGTTGCACCTGGGTGGCGTCGAGTTTGCGCACATTCACGTGGGCCACGATGACCACGGCGGCACAGGCCAGGCCCGGCGCAAGGAGGCCGCAACCCAGCATCAGCCAGGTGCGCAGGAAAGAAGGGGGGTAGCGCATCGTCCGGGCCTTCTCAGAAGACGACGCTGTAGCTCAGCGACAGCACGTTGACGCCGGTCTGGCTGAGGGTGCCCTCGGGCGGGTCGTCGGCCATGGCGGAGCGCCGGCCGATGCGGGTGTGCATCCACTCGCCCTTGAGCTGGCTGCGCGGACTGAGGGCGTAGGCCGCACCCAGGCCCGCCGAGGTCTGGTCGTACACCGGGATGCTGTCAGCGGCCACCCGCTGCGCCACCGACAAGGCATCGCTGCCCGACCCGGCCGAGGCCATCAGCGCCTCCGACACCTTGCGCGGCGCGCCCAGGGTCTGCAGCCGCGCCAGGCTGACGTAGGGCGTGAGGTGGCCCAGCGTGTGCAGCACGGCCACGTAGCCACCCACGGTGTTGGCGCCCAGCTCAGTGCGGCCCTGGATGTTGCGGGCGATCTCGGTCACCACGCGCCAGTTCGGGGCGACGCGGGCGTCCAGGCTCAGGTTGACGATGCTGTTGGAGATTTTGTCGGTGCTGCCGATGCCCGGGCCGCCCGGGATGGCGTTGGACACCTGGTAGTAGCCGAAGCCGGGGAAGGGGCTGACAAAGGGAAAGCGGCTCGGCAGGGGCTGGCCGTCGCTGCGCTCCGTGGCCGCATGGAGCGCGCCCACGCGCCAGCTCAAAGCCTCGCTGCGCCAGGTCAGGGCCGCGCCAAACACGTCGGTGTGCACGGGCAGGAACTGCGGTCCGAGGTCGCGGCTGTGGGTGCGGTCGGTGATCTGGGCGCGGCCACCATAGGCATCGACAGCGAGCTCGCCGCTGTCGCGCTGCCAGGTGCGCGAGACCGACAGGCCGGTGTAGTCGGTGGTGGGCGAGACCGCGTAGACCTCGGAGGGCAGGCGCGCGAAAGCGTAGGTCTGGCCCACATCGCGGTTCTCGGCGTTCAGGAAGATGGGCACGCGTTGCTTGCCCACGCGCAGCAACCAGTCGTTGTCGGGCCGCCAGGACACGAAGGCCCAGGCCGCCTCGACGGCCCACTGGCGCTCGTGGCGGGTGGACGGCGCCAGCGTCAGCTGCACCGTGGCCGACCAGCTGGGCGAGAAGCGCGCGTCGAGCTGCCCGCCGACGATGCTGTCGCGCCAGAAGGTGCCGCCCTCGTCGACGAAGCGCTGCCAGCGCCAGGACTGGTCGGACACCGCGTGACCCACCGTCGCGAAGCCGGAGACCCGCACGTCCAGGCCTGCGCCCGCTGGATCGCCCGGGGCTTGTCCACTGGCCGGGGACAGCTTCGCCTGGGGCAGTCCCGCCAGGGGGCTGGCGGCGGTGCGGGCGGTGGGTTGGGCGGTGGGCGAGACGGTTGGCGCCTGGGCCGTTTGAGCATGGGCGGCGCCGCCCCAGCAACTCAGGGCGGTCAGGGTGGTCAAGGCGCTCAGGGCGACGCGGTACTGCTGGGTCATCCTGTGGTCTTTCTCAGTGGTCGCGCCAGGTCTGGGCGATCTGCTCGAACTGCGGCAGGCAGGCTTCCAGGGCTTCGACCACGCCCGGATCGAAGTGGGCACCGGCGCCATCCCGGAGGATTTTGAGGGCCTGGTCATGCGGCATCGGCGGCTTGTAGGGCCGCGCGCTGATGAGCGCATCATAGACATCGGCCACGGCCATGAGCCGCGCCGACAGGGGAATTTGCTCGCCCACCAGGCCTTCGGGGTAGCCGCTGCCGTCCCACTTCTCATGGTGCCCGCGGGCGATGTCCATGGCGTGGCGCAGGTAGTGGGCGTCACCGGCCATGCGGTCAGCGGCGCGGCGCAGCATCTCCCAGCCCTGCATGGCGTGCTGGCGCATGATGACCTGTTCTTCGGGCGTGTGGCGTCCGGGCTTGAGCAGGATGTGGTCGGGCGTGGCGACCTTGCCGATGTCGTGCAGCGGCGCCGAGCGCGCGATGTGATCGATGGCCTCGGGGTTGAGCACATCCAGGTGGCGGCCCTGGTCGAACAACCACTGGGCCAGGGTGCGCACGTACTCCTGGGTGCGGCGCACGTGGTGGCCGGTGGCTTCGTCGCGGAACTCGGCGAACGAGATCATGACGTGCAGGGTGGCTTCGCGCAGCAGGTCCACCTGCTCCAGGCGGTGCGCCAGCTCGGTTTGCAGCCAGGCGTTGCGGTCTCGCAGCTCGTCTTCGTAGGCCTTGACCTGCAGGTGGGTGCGCACGCGGGCCTGCAGCACGATGGGGTTGATGGGCTTTTGGATGAAGTCGGCCGCACCGACCTGAAAGCCGCGGGCCTCGTCCTCGGTCTGCGTCATGGCCGTCAGGAACAGCACGGGGATGGCGCGGGTGGCCGGGTCGGCTTTCAGGCGCTGGCAGACCTCGTAGCCGTCCATCTCCGGCATCATGATGTCGAGCAGCACAAGGTCGGGGCGGGCGCGTCGCACCAGCTCCAAGGCCTTGGCGCCCGAGGCCGCCAGCTTGACGCGGTAGTCGGCCTGCAACAGGCCCGCCAGCAGGCTGAGGTTGGCCGGGGCATCGTCCACGACGAGCACGGTCGGCAGGTGTTTGTCGGCAAGGCTCATGAGGGGGTGGGCTCTGTCTGCACCGGGGCGCTGGTGCTGGCGACCTGTGCGGCAGGCGTCATGGGCTGCAATTCTTGCAGGTGTCGGGTGGCAGCGTCGAAGTCACAGCGTGCCAAAGCGTCGTCAAGTCGCGCAAAAGTGGACGGCGGCAGCCACCCTGCGAAGGCGATGCGGTGACGTTGCCACACAGACAGGGCCTCGCCATCCGAATCTGCCGTGAGGCGGGTGAGGCTGTGCACCAGGGCGGCGTCGGGTGCGGCAGGCACCAACGCGGGGTGCGGCAAGGCGGCAGGCGCGAGCACGCGCTCCAGAGCGTCCACCAGGGGCACGACCGCATCGACCAACAAGGCCACGGCGCGTTCGACCTCGGCTTGGTTGCCGCTGTCGCCGAGGCGCTCCAGGGCCTGGGCGCGCTCAGCCAGCGTGCCGTGGCCCACCGTGCGGGCCAACCCTTTGAGGGTGTGGCCCTCGCGCACCAGCGTGGCACGGTCGAGCGTTTGCAAAGCCTGCGGCAGGCGCGGCAGCAGCTCGCGCACGTGGTTGACGAAGGCGTGCAGGGTCTGGCGATACAGGCTGGCGTCGCCGGCGAAATAGGCTTCGGTGGTGGGGCGGTCCAGGCCGGACACCTCGGGCCAGTCCTGTGCCGTGACATGACGCAGTCCGCCTGCGCGGGCCCCACCGGCAGCGGCACCAGGCACCGCAACAGACGTGGCACCGGCACGCACCGCCTCGGTGGCAGAGGCCGCCGCCGAGGCCTCGTCGCGCGCGGCGGCCGGCACATAGGGGCTGAGTGTGGCGTACAGCGTGAGCGGGTCCAGCGGTTTGGAGAGGTGGCCCTGCATGCCCAGGGCCAGGCAGCGTTCGCGCTCCTCGACCATGGCGTGGGCCGTCATGG
>CAIQIL010000631.1 GCA_903871865.1 uncultured Burkholderiales bacterium | reverse complement strand
CTACCTGCTGATCGGTTTCTGGTTCAAGAAGCCCACGGCCATCTTCGCCAACATGAAGGCCTTCCTGGTCAACCGCGTGGGCGACTTCGGCTTCATCCTGGGCATCGGCCTGCTGCTGGCTTTCACCGGCACGCTGAACTACAACGAGCTGTTCGCCAAGGCCCATGAGCTGACGGTGCTGACGCTGCCCAAGACCGATTGGTCGCTGATCACCGTGATCTGCATCTGCCTGTTCATCGGCGCGATGGGCAAGTCGGCGCAGTTCCCGCTGCACGTCTGGCTGCCTGACTCGATGGAAGGCCCGACCCCGATCTCCGCGCTGATCCACGCTGCCACCATGGTGACGGCCGGCATCTTCATGGTGACGCGCATGTCGCCGTTGTTCGAACTGTCGGACGCTGCGCTGAACTTCATCCTGGTGATCGGCTCCATCACGGCGCTGTTCATGGGCTTCCTCGGCATCATCCAGAACGACATCAAGCGCGTGGTGGCCTACTCCACGCTGTCGCAGCTGGGTTACATGACCGTGGCCCTGGGCCTGTCGGCCTACAACGTGGCGGTGTTCCACCTGATGACGCACGCCTTCTTCAAGGCCTTGCTGTTCCTCGGTGCCGGCTCCGTCATCATGGGCATGCACCACGACCAAGACATCCGCAACATGGGCGGTCTGCGCAAGCACATGCCCATCACCTGGATCACGTCCCTGATCGGCTCGCTGGCCCTGATCGGCACGCCGTTCTTCGCGGGCTTCTACTCGAAGGACTCGATCATCGAGGCCGCGCACGCCAGCCACCTGCCGGCCGCCGGTTTCGCGATCTTCGCCGTGACCGCGGGCGTGTTCATCACCGCCTTCTACAGCTTCCGGATGTACTTCCTGGTCTTCCACGGCAAGGAAAACTTCCACCACAAGCCGTTCCCGGGTGAGCACGACCACCACGATGACCATGACGATCACGGCCATGGCCACGATCACACCCCACACGAGTCTCCGTGGGTGGTGACCGCGCCGCTGCTGTTGCTGGCCATCCCGTCGGTGGTGATCGGTTTCCTGGCGATCGAGCCCATGCTGTTCGGCGACTTCTTCAAGGGTGCGATCTTCGTGAACCACGAACTGCACCCCGCCATGGAAGAGCTGGCCCACGAGTTCCACGGTGCCACCGCCATGGCCCTGCACGCCTTCGGCACGCTGCCGTTCTGGCTGGCATTGGGCGGTGTGGTCACGGCCTATGTGTTCTACATGGTCGCACCGCAGATCCCCGCGATGTTCGCCCGTGTGCTGCGTCCGCTGATCGTGATCGGCGAGAACAAATACTTCCTGGACTGGTTCAATGAGCACATCCTCGCTGCCGGCGCGCGCCTGCTGGGCCGCGGCCTGTGGAAGGTGGGCGATGTCGCCATCATCGACGGTCTGCTGGTCAACGGCTCGGCCAAGCTGGTCGGCCTGATCGGTTCGCTCACGCGCCTGTTCCAGACGGGTTACCTCTACCACTACGCGCTGGTCATGATCCTGGGGGTGTTCGCCCTCATGACCTGGTTCGTGTTCATGCACCCCTGAGCGCGAGGACCAGCCCATGCAAACCATGTCTTCCATCCTCTCCCTGGCCATCTGGCTGCCCGTGGCCTTCGGTGTCCTCCTGCTGGCCGTGGGCCGTCAGGAAAATGCCGGCGCGGCCCGCTGGATCGCCCTGATCGGCGCGGTCATCGGCTTCCTCGTCACCATCCCGGTGATGACGGGCTTTGACAACAGCACCGCCGCGATGCAGTTCGTCGAGAAGGCGTCCTGGATCGAGCGCTTCAATGTCTTCTACCACCTGGGTGTCGATGGCATCTCGATGTGGTTCGTGCCCCTGACGGCCTTCATCACCATCATCGTGGTGCTGGCCGGCTGGGAGGTCATCGAAGACCGACCGCACCAGTACTACGGCGCCTTCCTGATCCTGTCGGGTCTGACGGTCGGCGTGTTCTCGGCGCTGGACGGCCTGCTGTTCTACGTGTTCTTCGAAGCCACGCTGATCCCGATGTACATCATCATCGGTGTGTGGGGCGGTCCGCGCCGCGTCTATGCCGCGTTCAAGTTCTTCTTGTACACGCTGCTGGGTTCGTTGCTGATGCTGATTGCGCTGGTCTTCCTGTACTACAAGTCGGGCGGCTCTTTCCAGATCACCGACTGGCACAAGCTGCCCCTGGCCGCCACGCCGCAGGCCCTGTTGTTCGGTGCCTTCTTCGCAGCCTTCGCCGTGAAGGTGCCGATGTGGCCGGTGCACACCTGGCTGCCGGACGCCCACGTGGAAGCGCCCACGGGCGGCTCCATCGTGCTGGCCGCGATCATGCTGAAGCTGGGTTGCTACGGTTTCCTGCGCTTCGTGCTGCCCATCGTGCCAGACGCCTCTCACGAGTTCGCGCCGGTGGTGATCACGCTGTCGCTGATCGGTGTGATCTACATCGGTCTGGTGGCCATGGTCCAGCAGGACATGAAGAAGCTGGTGGCGTATTCGTCCATCGCGCACATGGGTTTCGTGACCCTGGGCTTCTTCATCTTCAACGAACTGGGCATCGCCGGCGGCATCGTGCAGATGATTTCCCACGGCTTCGTGTCGGGCGCGATGTTCCTGAGCATCGGCGTGTTGTACGACCGCGTGCATTCGCGTGACATCGCGGCCTACGGTGGCGTGGTCAACACCATGCCGAAGTTCGCTGCCTTCGTGCTGCTGTTCTCGATGGCCAACTGCGGCCTGCCGGGCACTGCGGGCTTCGTCGGCGAGTGGATGGTGATCCTGGGTGCCGTGCAGTACGACTTCCTGATCGGCCTGCTGTCGGCCACCGCCCTGATCTTCGGTGCGGCCTACACGCTGTGGATGTACAAGCGCGTGTACTTCGGTGACGTGACCAACGACAACGTGCGCGGCCTGACTGACATCAACGCCCGCGAATTCCTCATCCTGGCCGTTCTGGCGGCCGCCGTGCTGTGGATGGGCATCCAGCCCAAGCCTTTCACCGATGCGATGCACGTGTCTGTGACCGAGCTGCTCAAGCACGTGGCACATAGCAAGCTGAACTGAGGGCCGAAAGCAAATGACTGACCTGAACTGGCTCGCGGTGACCCCCGAGATCGTGCTGCTGGGCATGGCCTGCCTGGTGGCGCTGCTCGATCTCTTCGTCACCTGTCCCCAACGCCGTCCCACCTACTACCTGACCCTGGCCTCGCTGGCCGTTGTCGCCGGCCTGCACCTGTGCGCGCTGGACAACGGCGGTGCGGTCTACGCCATGCAGCGCATGGTGGTCACCGATGCCATGGGTCACCTGCTGTCGCTGTGCGCCACCTTGGCCGTGGCGGCCAGCCTGGTCTATGCCCAGGTGTACGCCGGCCCGCGCGACATGCTCAAGGGTGAGCTGTTCACCCTCAGCCTGTTCGCGTTGCTGGGCATCAGCAT
>CAIQIL010000630.1 GCA_903871865.1 uncultured Burkholderiales bacterium | reverse complement strand
GTCAAAACCACGGGCTGCTCCGGCCTGGCCTACAAGATCGAGTTCGCTGACGAAGCCGCACCCGAAGACGTGATCTTCGAGCAGCAAGGCGTGAAGATCCTGGTGGACCCGAAGAGCCTGCCCTACATCGATGGCACCGAGCTGGACTTCGTGCGCGAAGGCCTGAACGAAGGCTTCAAGTTCAACAACCCCAACGAGCGTGACCGCTGCGGTTGCGGGGAATCCTTCCGCATCTGAGGTGGCGGCCCCCAGGGGCCGTGCCCTTGCGTCAGACGAAGCCCCGCCCCCCTGGTGGGGTTTCGCACTTTGACCGATCCATGAACATCGACGCCGACGACTTCACCCTGCTGGGCCTGCCCCGCGCTTTCGCGCTGGAGCGCAGCCAGCTGGACGCCGCCTGGAAGGCCTTGCAGGCCAAGGTGCACCCGGACCGATTCGCCGCCGAAGGGGCCGCCGCGCAGCGCGTGGCCATGCAATGGGCCGTGCGCGTGAACGAGGCCCACCAGCGCCTGAAGGACCCCCTGCGGCGCGCCGGCTACCTGTGCGAGCTGGGCGGCGTGCCCGTTCAGTCCGAGAACAACACCGCCATGCCTGGCGACTTCCTGATGCAGCAGATGCAGTGGCGCGAAGCCCTGGAAGACGCCGACAGCGTGGCCGAGGTCGAGGCCTTGTCCGACGAGGTGGGGGCGCAGCGCCGTGCCCGCCTCGCGCGGCTGGGTGAGCTGCTGGACGTGCAGGCGGCCTTGGCCCCCGCCGCCCAGGAGGTGCGGGCCTTGATGTTCATCGACCGCCTGCTGGAAGAAATCGACGTCCGTCTGCAACGCTACGAAGACGCGCCCTGAGGCGCGCCCACCACACCCCATGGCCCTGCTGCAAATCTCCGAACCCGGGCAATCGCCCGACCCCCACCAGCGCCGCATCGCGGTGGGCATCGACCTGGGCACCACGCACTCGCTGGTGGCCGCGGTGCGCAACGGCGCCGCGGAGTGCCTGCCCGATGCGCAGGGCCGTGTCATCCTGCCGTCGGCGGTGCGCTACTCGCTCGATGCGCAGGGCCGCACGCGCCGCGCCATCGGCTTCGACGCCTTGGCCGCGCAGGCCGAGGACCCGCTCAACACGGTGGTGTCGGTCAAGCGTTTCATGGGCCGCCGCCTGGCCGATCTGCCCGATGCGGGCAAGCTGCCCTACCAGTTCGTGGACCAGCCCGGCATGGTGTCGGTGAAGACGGTGGCGGGCGAGAAGTCGCCGGTCGAGGTCTCTGCCGAGATCCTGGCCAGCCTGCGCCAGCGCGCCGAGGACACCTTCAACGACGACCTGTTCGGTGCCGTCATCACGGTGCCGGCGTATTTCGACGACGCCCAGCGCCAGGCCACCAAAGACGCGGCCCAGATGGCCGGCCTGAACGTGCTGCGCCTGCTCAACGAGCCCACGGCCGCGGCCATCGCCTACGGCCTGGACAATGGCGCCGAAGGCCTCTACGCCATCTACGACCTGGGCGGCGGCACCTTCGACATCTCGCTGCTGCAACTCAGCCGCGGCGTGTTCGAGGTGGTGGCCACTGGCGGCGATTCGGCCCTGGGCGGTGACGACCTGGACCATGTGCTGGCAGAAGCCGCCATGGTGGAAGCCGGCCTGCAAGCCGTGACCCCGCAGGACAAGCGCACCGTGCTGGTCGCTGCGCGCCGCGCCAAGGAGAAGCTTTCCACCGATGGCAGCGTGCACCTGTCGTGCGCGCTGTCGGGCGGCATGCTGTCGGTCAAGGTCACGCGCGAGCGCTTGAATGAGCTCGCCAAGCCGCTGATCGACAAGACGCTGTCTGCCGTCAAGCGCGTGCTGCGTGACGCCAAGGTCAAGCCCGACGAGGTCAAGGGCGTGGTGATGGTGGGCGGTTCGACCCGCACCCCC
>CAIQIL010000629.1 GCA_903871865.1 uncultured Burkholderiales bacterium | reverse complement strand
CAAACTCAACCCCGAATTGTTTTGGCCTGTAATGTTGGTGGCCACCGCTGGCAACACCGTGGGCGGCGCCATCAGCTGGTTGATGGGTAACGGCATACACAAAGTGAGCGACAAACTGCGCCACCGCGAAACCACGGGCCACGAAGCACGTGCCCTGCGCTGGCTGCACACCCTAGGCCCCAAAGCCTGCATGCTGAGCTGGCTACCCGGCGTGGGCGACCCGCTGTGCGCCGTAGCCGGCTGGCTGCGCCTGCCCTTTTTGCCCTGCGTGGCCTACATGGCGGTGGGCAAGTTCGCTCGCTACCTCACGATGACGGGCTTCCTGCTCTGGGTGGTCTGAGGGTCACTTCGCCACGGTGATGGCCGTGATGGTGAACTGGCCGTTGACCTTGGCCGCATCGAACTTGACCTTGTCGCCCACCTGCAGCGTTTTCAGCCAGGCGGGGTCGGCCACGCGGAAAGACATCTGCATGGCGGGCATGTCCAGGTTCTTGATCTCGCCGTGCTTGAGCGTGACTTTGCCGCTGTCGGGGTCGATGCGCTTGACCTCGCCCTCGACCGTTTGGGCGTGGGCAGGCGCGTGCGCAGCGAGGCTGAGCAGGGCGGTGGCGGCCAGGGTGGCAGTCAGGGTGGCGATGTGGCGGATGCGTGACATGGTGGGTTTCCTTGGCGTGTGAGGTGTCAGTGCCCATGGCCGCTGTGGCCTGCTGGCTTGCGCACGGTCAGTTCGACCGGCGATGGGGCTGCCTCTGTGGGATGGGGCAAGTTCGGTGACATCGGCGCGGTCGGGGCATCGGGCAAGGCCTGGGGTGCTGACGATCCTTCACCTTGCCACAAACGCGCCAGCGTGCCGGGCGGATGACGGAACCAGCCCGGGTCGCGGTGGCCGTCGGGGTGGTGGGCCGGGGGCTGGTCTTGGCGCACCTTGATGGTGGAGAACATGCCGCCCATGCCGATGGCGCCGAACGGGCCGGCGCCGGTCATCATGGGCAGGGTGTTGTCCGGCAATTCCATCTCCATCTCGGCCATCTGGTGCATGCCGGTTTCGCCCATGGCCATGTAGCCGGGCACCAGTTGGTTGATCTGCCGGGCGAGGTCGTCCTGCTTGACGCCGATCAGGCTGGGCACGCCGTGGCCCATGGCGTTCATGGTGTGGTGGCTCTTGTGGCAGTGGAAGGCCCAGTCGCCCACCTCGTCGGCGATGAACTCGATCTGGCGCATCTGGCCCACGCCGATGTCGGTGGTGACCTCGGGCCAGCGCGCGGTTTTCGGCACCGGGCCGCCGTCCGTGCCCGTGACCTCGAACTCGTGCCCGTGGATGTGCATGGGGTGGTTGGTCATGGTCAGGTTGCCGATGCGCAGGCGCACGCGGTCGCCCTGGCGCACGTGGATGCTGTCGATGCCAGGGAAGGCGCGGCTGTTCCAGGTCCAGAGGTTGAAGTCCAGCATGGTGTTGACCTTCGGGCTGCTGGCGCCGGGCTCGATGTCGTAGGCATTGAGCAGGAAGCAGATGTCGCGGTCGACCTCGCTGATGAGGGGGTGGCGTGTCTTGGGGTGGGTGACCCAGAAGCCCATCAGGCCCATGGCCATCTGCACCATCTCGTCGGCATGCGGGTGGTACATGAAGGTGCCTGGGCGGCGCGCGGTGAACTCGTACACCCAGGTTTCACCCGGCTGGATGGGCGGCTGTGTGAGACCGGAGACGCCGTCCATGCCGTTGGGCAGGCGCTGGCCATGCCAGTGCACGGTGGTGACTTCGGGCAGCTTGTTGCTCACGAAGATGCGCACGCGGTCGCCCTCGACCACCTCGATGGTGGGGCCGGGGCTCTGGCCGTTGTAGCCCCACAGGCGCGCGGTCATGCCGGGTGCGATCTCGCGCAGCACGGGTTCGGCGACGAGGTGGAACTCCTTGACGCCATCTTTCATGCGCCAGGGCAGGGTCCAGCCATGGAGGGTGAGCACGGGGCGGTAGGGGCGGCCATTGGGTGGCGACAGCGGCGCTTGTGTGTCGGCGCGGCTTTGTTCGACGGGTTCGGGCAGGCCCAGCAGGCTGGTGCGGCGCACGCGTTCTGCGCTGGCGGCCGTGGCCACGGTGGCCGCGGTGAGGGCAGCGCCACCGAAGGCGCCGCTGAGGAAGTGTCGGCGGGAGGTCATGTCAGTGGCTCGCTTGCGGGGTGGCGGCAACGTTGCCGGTGGGGGCGGTGGGCATGGCGGCAGGGGCCATGTCGATGCCATCGATGGCGGCTTGCAGGGCCGCATCGGCCAGCCAGAAATCACGCTGGGCATCGAGGGCCGTGAGCACCGCGCCGGTGTGCAGGCGCGCTTCGTTGAGCACGTCGAAGGGCCCGATCAGCATGCCGTTGTACTGCTTGAGCCGTTCGCCCAGCAGGCGCTGGCGCACGGGGCCGAGCACGCGTGCGGCTTGCTGGGCGGTGTCCAGCGTGGCTTGCTGGTCGGCCAGGCGTTCGCGCAGGCTGGATTCGGCCGCCAGCGTGGTTTGTTGCCACTGGGCCAGGGCGGCCTGTTCGTCGAGCGCAGCCGCCTGGCGGCGGGCCACGCCGAAATCGATGGACACCAGGCGGATGCCCAACTCGGGCCCGCGTTGCACGGGTTGGCCGGTGGTGGCGTGGCGTTGCCAGCCGGTTTCGAGGTCGATGACGCTCTGGCTGGCGCCGGCCGTGGCGCTGCGCCGCGTGGCCTGCCAGCGGGCTTCGGCCAGGCGCAGGTCCAGGTGGCGCTGGCTGGCGGCCTTGGAGACGCTGTCGGCCGTCCAGGCGCTGGCCTCGGCGGGCACCTCGGGCAGCCGCGCGGGCAAGGTCAGGCGCCGGGCTTCCTCGCCTTGCAGGCCCAGCATGCGCACCAGGGCTTCGCGCTGGGCCAGGGCCTGGCGGCGGGCCTGGGTGTGGGCGAGGCGGGCTTCGACTTCGGTGGCCTGGTGCACGCTGGCCTGGGCCAGGCTGAAGTGGCCGGCGGCCTGCATGCGGCGGGCCAGTTCACCGGCCGTGGCCGCGGCGCTCTGCACGTCGCCGAGGTAGCGCACGCGCTGCGCAGCGGCGACCGCATGGACCCACTGCACGCGCACGCTTTGCACCTGGGCCAGCACCTGGCGGGCCAGCTGCCATTGCTCGGCTTCGATGCGGCGGGTGGCGGCGGCGTCGCGCAGGGGCCAGGTCAGCAGGTCGAGCAGGCTGAGGGTGACGGTGCGGCTGAGCTCCACCTCGTCGCCCTGGCGCAGGCGCTCCAGCGAGAGGCCCAACAGCCCGGGCCGGGCGGCGGCGCGGGTGCGGGCCTCCTGGGCCTGGCTTTGTGCCAGCAAGGCGCGCAAGGCGGGGCTGCGCTGCAGCGACAGGCGCACGGCCTGGTCTTGCGAGAGCGGGCCTTCGGGCACGGGCGGTGGTGCCGTGTCGGCGTCAGACCGATCGGACGGGGTCGCCGTGGGCCAGGGCAGTTGCAGGCCGGGGCCTGTGGCGGCGGCAGAGGGCGATGGCTGTGCGCTTGGCGAGGCCGCAGCAGCGGTCAGGCGATCGCGCAGGGCCTGTTCGGCGGGGTGGTCGGCGGGCGGGGTGAGGGCGGAGCAGGCGCTCAGCCCCAGCAGCACGCCGCCCCACAGGAAGGGTAAGGAGCGGTGGGTCATGGCGGGTGGGCCGCATCGGGCGGCGACATCACGTGGCGGGAGCGAGGGCGCGGCAGGGGGTCGACCGAGGGTCGGGGGCACTGCGGGGCCTGCGCATGGCAGCGATGGCGCCGGGGCATGGGCCGGGCGTCGTCGCGGTGGTGTCTTCAGGCCCGAGGGGGTCTGAACAGGCCGTCGGTGCCTTGGCGGCCGGTGTCGCTGGCAGGGGTCCAGCCTGGAGCGTTGCCTTGTGGCGCAGAGGTGCCCGACCAAAGCCACATCGGCGGTGGCAGCACGCCAGCGTGGCAAAGGTCGCACAAGCTGCAGCCGTGGTGTGGCGTGTGGGTGGCCGAATCGCCGTCGGCCGGCGCCTGGGCGGAGGTGGCTGCTGACGACGTCACTGCGTCAGATGGCGCCTCGGCGTGCGCGTGGCAGGGCGGCGTGGCGTCTGCCCGGACGGTCTGTGTCTGTGTCTGCGTCTGTGTCTGCGTGGGCGCACGCGTTTCAGCGCCCGCCTCGGCCACAGACGCCACCGCGGTCTGCACGGCCATGCCGGCCCACGCCCAGCTGCGCACGGGCAGCAGCGCGACCATCAGGCACAGCACAACCGCACGCCACCCTGC
This sequence comes from uncultured Burkholderiales bacterium, assembly GCA_903871865.1. Lineage (GTDB taxonomy): Bacteria > Pseudomonadota > Gammaproteobacteria > Burkholderiales > Burkholderiaceae_C > Aquabacterium. The sequence continues at coordinate 7,893 of CAIQIL010000629.1, read as the reverse complement.
AAGGGGCATGGACGCAGCGGTTGAACGGGCAGGCGCAGCATGACGCATGGCCCCAGTGTAGCCAAAGCCACATGACCGTGCGGCGACAAACGCGCGCAGCGCAATGACATCGGCACGCGCCGCGCAGGCTTTTAGAATGGGGGCTTCGACCAACCCTGCCTGCCGACAGCCATGCCCCACACCGACCCCGCGGCCGCCACCGACCTCGTCGCCCACATCGCCCCGCGCGACAAGGCCGAAATCCTGGCGCAGGCGCTGCCCTACATCCGCAAGTTCCACGGCAAGACCATCGTCATCAAGTACGGCGGCAACGCCATGACCGACCCGGAACTGCAGGCGGACTTCGCCGAAGACGTGGTGCTGCTCAAGCTGGTCGGCCTCAACCCGGTGGTGGTGCACGGCGGTGGCCCGCAGATCGACGCCGCGCTCAACAAGATCGGCAAGAAGGGCCAGTTCATCCAGGGCATGCGCGTCACCGACGAAGAAACCATGGAAGTGGTGGAGTGGGTGCTGGCCGGTGAGGTGCAGCAAGACATCGTCGGCCTGATCAACGCCGCCGGCGGCAAGGCCGTGGGCCTGACCGGCCGCGATGGCGGCATGATCCGCGCCCGCAAGCTCAAGCTGGTGGACCTGGAAGACCCGGCCAAGGAGCACGACGTGGGCTCGGTCGGCGAGATCGAGGCCATCGACCCCAGCGTGGTCAAGGCGCTGCAGGACGACCAGTTCATCCCCGTCATCAGCCCCATCGGCTTCGGTGAGCACAACGAGAGCTACAACATCAACGCCGACCTGGTGGCGTCGAAGCTGGCCGAGATCCTCAAGGCCGAGAAGCTCATGCTGCTGACCAACATCAAGGGCGTGCTCGACAAGGAAGGCAACCTGCTGACCGACCTGACGGCCCGCCGCATCGATGAGCTGATCGCCGATGGCACCATCAGCGGCGGCATGCTGCCCAAGATCGCCGGTGCGTTGGACGCGGCCAAGAGCGGCGTGAATGCCGTGCACATCGTGGACGGCCGAGTGCCGCACGCCATGCTGCTGGAGATCCTCACCGAGGCCGCTTACGGCACGATGATCCGCAGCCACTGAGTGCCCCCCAGCTTGCCGCTGCGCGCCTTCGCAGCCCCCCGAGGGGGAGGCGCCCTGCCTTGGGGCGGCCCGGCGGCAGGCCCTTCCCCGCATGGTGCAAACCGCATGAAGCCCATCTGGCTGTTCGACCTCGACAACACCCTGCATGACGCCAGCCATGCGGTGTTCGGCAGGCTCAATGGCTCGATGACGGATTACATCGAACAGCACCTGGGCCTGCCGCGTCCCGAGGCCGACGCCCTGCGCCTGCACTACTGGCGCCGCTACGGGGCCACGCTGCTGGGCCTGGAGCGCCACCACGGCGTGCGCGCGGCCCACTTCCTGGCGCAGACCCACACCTTGCCCGGGCTGGAGGCCGACCTGCGCATGCCCCCGGCCGACCGCGAGGCCTTGAAGCGCCTGCCCGGGCGCAAATTCCTGCTCACCAACGCCCCGGCCGCGTACGCCAAGCGCGTGCTCACGGCGCTCGATCTGGCCTCGTGCTTCGAAGGCATCATCGCCATCGAGCACATGCGCGTGTTCGGCGCCTTGCGCCCCAAGCCCGATGTGCGCAGCCTGCGGGCCATCCTGGCGCGCCACCGTTTGCCGGCGCACCGCTGCGTGCTGGTCGAAGACACGGTGGCCAACCTGAAAAGCGCGCGCCGCCTGGGGATGCGCACGGTGTGGATGCAGCACTACCTGCACAGCCACCACAGCCGCAACCCGCACGGGCCGGAAGCCGGCATCTCGCTGCACGGCCGCCCGCCCTGGGTGTGTGCCAGAATCAGATCACTGAGGTCCCTGCACGCTTGGCCATGACACCTGACGCCCCTCTTGAGGCTGTTCCCGAGGCGGCCCCCGTCGCCAAGCGCACCCGCCCCAAGCCTGGCGAGCGCCGCCTGCAAATCCTGCAAGCCCTGGCCGCCATGCTGGAAGCGCCCGAGGCCGACCGCATCACCACCGCCGCCCTGGCCGCCCGCCTGGACGTGAGCGAGGCCGCGCTGTACCGCCACTTCGCCAGCAAGGCGCAGATGTTCGAAGGCCTCATCGCTTTCATCGAGGAAAGCCTGTTCACCCTGGCCAACCAGGTGCTGGCGCGTGAACCCGACCCGGCGGCGCAGCTCGCCCGCATCGTCACGGCCTTGCTGCAGTTCGCCGAAACAAACCCCGGCATGGGCCGCGTGCTGGCCGGTGACGCGCTGGTGTTCGAGCACGCGCGGCTGAACCTGCGCATCAACCAGTGCATCGACCGGCTCGAATCCCTCTTGCGCCAGCCTTGCCGCGCCCTGGCCGAGGCGCGTGGTTCGCAGTCACCGACGGTGGACGCCCAGGCCGCCGCCTCGGCCGCCATCAGCCTTGTCTTGGGTCGCTGGCAGCGCCATGTGCGCACGGGCTTTGCCCGCAAGCCCACGGAGCACCTGGACGCCACCCTGCGCCTGCTGCTGGGGTGAACTGTCACGGGCCGTGGGCCTGTCCGCACTTCTGAGTCGCTTTCGGATCAGGTGCGCGCCACGACGGCGTCACAGCGCTCTGGTCTCATCCATGGCAATTCACCCTGATCGGAGTTGTCCATGTCCATCCTGCGCTCGTCCTTCGTCGCCGCGTCTTTCGCCCTGTCGGCCATCGCCGCCCAAGCCGCCACCGCCATCCCCGTGGCGCAAGATGGCAGCTGGAACGCCCTCACCGTGGACGCCCTGTCCACCTCGGCCGCCAACGCCCTGAACTGGATCGATGTGGACTACAGCTCCGCTGCCGGCGACGCCGACACCCTGAGCTTCACCTTCACCGTCACCGACAAGGCCATCCTGCGCGTGGTCGATCTGTACACCGCTGGCGACATCTTCAACGTGTCCATCACCTCGGCCGCCGGCACCCAGTTGCTCAACACCTCTGCCGTGACCCCCCGCGACCTGGGCGACGCCGTGCTGCCCTTCGCCAACACCGCCGCCGAAGCGTGGGGCAACGTCGATTTCAGCCAGCTGCAAGTCGTGCTGGGCGCTGGCACCTACACCGTGACCGGCTCGCTGCTGCAGTCCGTGACCGATGGTGGTTTCGCGCTCAACAGCACCGCTGGCAGCCTGTCCGTCACCGCCGTGCCCGAGCCCACCGGCCTGGCCCTGGTCCTGGCCGCTGCCGGCGTCGTTGGCCTTGTGTCGCGTCGCCGCGCCCGCGGTTGATCCGCGCGCCCGATCCGCGCCTGCACCGAACGCCGAACCCACCGCATCCCAAGGAATCACCCATGCAAGTCCGCCTGATCTGCGCCAGCCTCGCCCTGGCCTTCTCGTCCTTCGCCGGTTGTGCCGTCGCCCAGACCGCCACCAAGGCCCCCTTCACCGTCAAGATCATTGGCTTCAATGACTACCACGGCACCCTCGAAACCCCGGGCACCTTCGGTGTCAACACCCTGGTGCCGACCGCCAGCCGTCCCGCCGTCGGTGGCGCCGAGTTCATGGCCGCCTACGTGGCACGCATGAAAGCCACCAACCCGCTGAACGTGGTGGTGGGTGCTGGCGACTTCATCGGCGCCTCGCCGCTGATCTCCGCCCTGTTCTTCGACGAGCCTTCGGTGGAGACGCTCAACAAGATCGGTGTCGAATTCAACGCCGTCGGCAACCACGAATTCGACAAGGGCAAGGACGAGCTCAAGCGCCTGCAGAACGGCGGCTGCAAGACCACCAACGGTGTGCAGGAAGTCAACAGCTGCAAGGGCTTCGGCTCGGCCACCCAGGGCACCTTCGACGGCGCCAAGTTCAAGTGGCTGTCGGCCAACGTGGTCGAGAACGCCACCGGCAAGACCCTGCTGCCTGCCTATGGCATCAAGACCTTCAACGGCGTCAAGGTGGCCTTCATCGGCATGACCCTCAAGGGCACGCCCGGCATCGTCACCCCCACCGGCGTGGCCGGCCTGACCTTCCAGGACGAAGCCGACACCGTCAACGCCCTGGTGCCCCGCCTGCGCGCCCAAGGCGTCGAGTCCATCGTCGTGCTGATCCACCAAGGCGGCTTCCAGAACGTCGTCACGGGCAGCACCAACCAGCCCATCACCAGCGACATCAACGGTTGCACGGGCGATCTGAAGAACGTTGACGGCACCGACTCCGACATCCGCGCCATCGTCAAGCGCCTGGACAACGCCGTGGACCTGGTCATCAGCGGCCACACCCACTCGGCTTACAACTGCTCGGCCACCACCGTCGACGTGCGTGGCACGACCCTGGCCAACGCCGTCACCACGACCCGCCCCACCGGCATGCCCAACAAGGCCGGTCGCCTGGTGCCCGTCACCAGCTCCAGCGCTTTCGGCCGCGTGCTGACCGAAGTGGACGTGACCATCGACCCGACCACACGTGACATCACCGCCGTGAGCCCGCGCAACGTGCTGGTGGCCCAGAACGACGCCGCCATCAACAGCGCCATCACCACCGACCCCACGGTCAAGAACGTGGTCGCTGCCTACAAGTCGGCCGTCTCGCCCCTGGCCAACGCCGTGGTGGGCACCATCACCGCCGGCATGACCAACAGCGCCAACGCCGCTGGCGAAATGGAAGCCGGTGACCTGATCGCCGACGCCCAGCTGTCGGCCACCCAGCCGGTGTCTCTGGGCGGTGCACAGATCGCCTTCATGAACGCCGGTGGCGTGCGCAGCCCCGGTTTCGTGGTGCCCACGACCACGCCCGCCACGACCTACCCGTACAACCTGACCTACGCCGACGCCTTCACGGTCCAGCCCTTCGGCAACAGCCTGGTGACGATGACCCTGACGACGCAGCAGATCAAGGACGTGCTGGAGCAGCAGTTCGCCAACTGCAACGGCCAGGGCACGGCCAACCGCATCATGCAGATCTCCAGCAGCCTCAAGTACACCTGGGACTCGGCGACGACGGCGACCTGCGGTAGCCGCATCACCACCGTCAGCTACACCCCGACTGACGTGACCGTGGTGCCTCCCGTGGTCACTGGCCCGACCGAGATGCTCGTGGTCGGCGGCGTGGTGCAGAACCCGACCAAGACCTACCGCGTGACCGTGAACAACTTCATGGCCACCGGCGGTGACGGCTTCGGCGTGTTCGTCGGCGGCACCAGCGTGCAGGGCGGCGCTCAGGACATCGATGCCCTGATCTCCTACCTGTCGCTGTACAAGAACGGCAACGTGGCCTACAACCCGACGGCCGTCGAGCTGGCCAAGCCCCGGATCACCCGCCAGTGATTCGCTGCGCTCATGTGGTGAGTGCTGCTGCCGCGCTGAGCGTGGCGGCAGCGGGTTGGGCAGGTCCCGCTACAAGCCCTGTGAAGGGCGATGGCCTGCCCTTGTTGCCCTTGTCCGTGGCAGCCGCATCGGCGCATGCCCACCAAGCCCATGACCATGGCGCCGGCAGCACGCCGGCTTCGCGCGCCGAGCTCAGCCGCCTGATCTCCGAGGGCGAGCGCAAACTCGGTCTCGGTGACGTCGATGGGGCCAGCGCGGCCTTCGACCAAGCCGGGCTGATGGCCCACCAGGCCAACATCGAGCTGGGTGTGCTGCGCACACAGATGCAGGCTGGCCGGTATCGGCAGGCGCTGGCTTTTGCCGCGCACACGGCTGGCGTCCACCTTGACGAGGTGGAGGGTGCTGTGCTGTACGCCTGGTTGTTGAACCTGGGTGCACAGGTGGGCGTGGCCGAGAAAACCTTGCAGCAGGCCGAAGCCCGCGAGCCGGGGCATCCTGCCGTGCAGGCGGTGCGGCGCAGCTTCCAGTCGGGCCTCATGCAGGCGCAGGGTGAGCTGCTCAAGCTGCCCGGTCGCCTGGCGCCCTACGCCACCGGTGCGGCGCCGCTGCCGGGCACGCGTGCCGTGGCCACGGGCGTGTTGCTGGCCGATGGCGAACATGCTTTGGTGCCCCGCGAGGCCCTGCCGGCTTCGGGTCCGGTGCGCATCTGGCTTCGCAATGGCTTGGGTCAGACGGTCTCGGCCCACCGGGACCATGGCGCCGGTCACGGCCCGGGGCACGTGGACGACGACGATCTGTCGCCCTTGGTGATGCTGCACCTGTCGGCGCCCCTGCCGGTGGCCGGCGGTGACCTCATGGCGCCCCGCGATGCCTTCCCGGGCTCGCCCGTGTTCGGCCTGGACGTGCCCGCAGACACCCAGGCGCAGCCCGCCTGGCCGGTGATGCGCGCAGGCTTCCTGGGCATGCCCACCGCCAGTGCGCCTGCGGGCATCACCCGCCTGGGCCTGGCCTTGCCGGGCGCCGGTTGGCGCGGTGGCCCGGTCTTTGACCCGGGCGGACGGCTCGTGGGCATCGCCGTGGGCCGTCCTGGACAGGCGAGCACCAGCGACCAGATGCTCACGGTGGCGGCCTTGCGCCAGGGCTTTGGCGAGCGCTTCGGCGCGGTGGATGCCGAGGCCAAGCCGCGCGCTGTGGGGGCCGACGAGATCTACGAACGTGCCATGCGCACCACCTTGCAGGTCCTGGTCTTCACGCCCTGATTCACGCCCTGAACCAGGGGCTTGCCCAGGCCATACACTCGGTCCCCATGGACCAGCCCGCACAGCCCCCACTCGACTCTTTCCTCGCCCGCGCCGAAGGCCTCCTGCAGCGCCTGGAGGCCGTTCTGCCATCGCCCCACCACCCGCCGGTCATCGCGCCGGACTGGTCGGCCTCCGTGGCTTTTCGCTATCGCAAGCGCAGCAGCGCGGCCTGGGGCGTGGGCTGGCTGGAGCCGGTGCGGCATGTGGCGCACATCGCCTATGCCGACCTGAAAGAGGTGGACACGCAGAAGGAGCGCTTCGCCCGCAACCTCGCGCAGTTCGTGGCCGGCCGCACCGCCAACAACGTGCTGCTGTCGGGCGCACGTGGCACGGGCAAGTCCTCGCTGGTCAAGGCCGCCTTGCACGCCCATGCGGGCGAGGGCCTGCGCCTCATCGAGGTGGACAAGGCCGACCTCATCGACTTGCCCGACCTGGTCGAGCTGGTCAGTGCGCGCCCTGAGCGCTTCATCGTGTTCTGTGACGACCTCAGCTTCGACGAAGGCGAGCCGGGTTACAAGGCGCTGAAGTCCATCCTGGACGGCACCGTCTCGGCCAGCGGTGACAACGTGCTCATCGTGGCCACGTCCAACCGCCGCCACCTGCTGCCCGAGTACCACTCGGACAACAAGACCTACTCGCGCGGCGCCGACGGCGAGTTGCACCCGGGCGAGGTGGTCGAGGAAAAGATCTCGCTGTCCGAGCGCTTCGGCCTGTGGGTCAGCTTCTACCCCTTCAGCCAGGACGAGTACCTGGCCATCGTGGCGCAGTGGTTGCGGCACTTCGGCCTGAGCGATGCGGCGGCCATCGAGGCGGCGCGCCCCGAGGCCCTGGTCTGGGCCATCGAGCGCGGTTCGCGTTCAGGCCGTGTGGCTTACCAGTTTGCGCGGGACCATGCCGGCCGCGCGGGTGGCGCAGCGGGGGAGCGCGCATGAGCACCGCCGCACCCACGCCCGAGCGCAAGCCGTACCACGTGATGGACGCCACCGACCGCCCGCCGGTCGATGTGGCCGTGGGCGTGCTGATCGAGCGCGATGCCGAGGGCCGAGAAGGGCCTGACAGTCGCTTCCTCTTGACCTCGCGCCCGCCCGGCAAGGTCTACGCCGGCCACTGGGAGTTCCCGGGCGGCAAGCTCGAAGCGGGCGAAACGGTGGAGGCGGCATTGCGCCGCGAGCTCGACGAAGAGCTGGGCATCACCATCGGCGATGCGCAGGTCTGGAAGGTCGAGCTGATGGACTACCCGCACGCACGCGTGCGCCTGCATTTCTGCAAGGTGCACGACTGGACGGGTGAGTTCGAGATGCGCGAGGGCCAGGACAT
>CAIQIL010000628.1 GCA_903871865.1 uncultured Burkholderiales bacterium | reverse complement strand
TTGCCCGAGGTCTGGATGCCGTGCATGTTCACTTCGGCCAGCAGGTCCATCACATCGGCGGCCTGGCTCAGCGGGATCCAGTTGTACTGGACGTTCTGGCGCGTCGTGAAGTGGGCGTAGCCGCGGTCGAATTCACGGGCGATCTTGGCCAGTTGGCGGATCTGCCTGGACGACATCTCGCCATAAGGCACGGCCACGCGCAGCATGGGGGCGTGGCGCTGCACATACCAGCCGTTCTGCAAGCGCAGCGGGCGGAACTCCTCGTCACCGAGCTTGCCGGCGAGGTTGCGCTCGAGTTGGTCGCGGAACTGGGCCGCGCGCTGGCGGACGAACTGTTTGTCGAAGTCGGTGTAGAGGTACATGGCGTCGATCCGGCGATGGCGGCGTCAGGGGGGCCCGGATGCCGTCGAAGGGTCTGGTGGAATCAGGAAATTCAGGCGGTCAGCAGCACTTTTTTGGCGGCCAGCACCAAGCACGCGCACAGTGCGAAACGCGTGATTGTCTCAGGCAGATGCTTGGTCAGCTTCGCCCCTACCCATATCCCGGGGATGGAGCCGATCAGCAAGGTCAGAAGGAGCTCCCAGCGCACATTGCCCAGGGATGCGTGACCGATGCCCGCCACGATGGTCAGTGGCACGGCGTGGGCGATGTCGCTGCCCACCAGGCGCTTCATGTCCAGGCGCGGGTAAAGCAGCAGGATCATGGTGGCGCCCAGGGCGCCTGCCCCGATGGAGCTCAAAGACACCAGCACGCCCAGGATGGCGCCGCACAGCACCGTCAGGGCAGGGCGGCGTTCGCGTGTGACCCAGCGTTCCAGCCAGATGCCGACGCGGTGCCAGATCGGGCGAAAAGCCACGGTGACCGCGGTCAGCAGCAGGGCGATGCCCAGGGCGAAAGCCAGCGTGCTCTGGCCGCTCTTGTGGATGCCGGCGAAGTGCATCAGCACCAGGGTGCCGATCGAGGCGGGGATGCTGCCCAGCAGCAGCTTTTTGACGATGTGGTAATCGACATGGCCCTCGCGGTGGTGCGCGACCGAGCCCGACACCTTGGTCAGGCCGGCAAACCACAGGTCGGTGCCGATGGCCACGGCCTTGTCCAGACCGAACACGGAAATCAGCAAAGGGGTCATCAAAGAGCCGCCGCCCACGCCCGTGAGGCCCACAATGGTGCCCACACCGAGCCCGGCGCCAACCGCAGTCCAGTCAAAAATCATGCAAGAGTGTCCGATGCGCGTGTCTGCTTCAGGCCAACAGCGTGATGCAAACAGCCACCTCCATGGTGACCGGCAGACCGCGAGAGGGTGAACTGTAGAAAACTCATATATAAATGAAAAGAATTTTTTCGGAAGTTGTTTATTTCTTTTGGAAATATAAGACACCGGCCACGCTGTTGATCACCGGCCTGGCCCTCTCGGCATGCGCGCTCTTGCCAGACGGCGGCTCCGCACCGCGCCCAGGTGTTGCCGCAACGGGCGGTGAAGCCACAGCCCCGACGACCCTGCCTGCGACACCGAAGCCCCCTCCGAAGCCTCCCCGCATCGGCCTGGCCCTGGGCGG
>CAIQIL010000627.1 GCA_903871865.1 uncultured Burkholderiales bacterium | reverse complement strand
CATTCCGTGCTGGCCCGCGTGCGCCAGACCTTCGGGCTGGAGCGCCACCGCCCGGTCAGCCTGGTGCAATCGGCGCTGGGCCGACACGACCCGGCCGTCATCACCCAGGCGCTCAAGCGCGTGGGCAGTGCGAAGGAAGGCTGGTCGGCCGTGGCCGCGGGCGAGGTCTTGCGCCTGGGCGGCCTGGGCGAGCAGTTCTCGCTCGTGGGCGATTCGCTGCGCAAGCTCTTCCCCGAGGGCGAGGTGCTGGGCAATGCCCTGACCGATGCCGTGCAACGCAGCGTGGCCCGCGCACAGGCGCCGGACGCCGGTCTGGCCATGGAAGTGGCCACCAGCCTGCTGTATGTCGAAGCCAGCCTGGAAGACGCCGAATTCGACCAGCCCGAGCAGCGCGACCGCGTGCACCGTTTGGCCGAGCGCATCCGCCAGGTCAGCGAAGGCCAGCCGGCCGCCCCGCTGGAAGGCTGGATGGAGGACCTCTACCGCCGCGTCTCCGACCGCCAGACCATCGGCAGCGTGGTGCAGGAGTTGCGCACGGCGCTGTCCGAATCCGAAAAGCACATCGACCAGTTCTTCCGCGACCCGCAGGACCGCAGCCCGCTGATCGAAGTGCCTCACCAGCTGCAGTCCGTCCGCGGCGTGCTGGCCGTGCTGGGCCTGGACCTGGCCGCCCAGGCCAGCGTGCACATGCGCCACGACGTGGAGCACCTGCTGCAGCCAGACGCCGACCTGGACGCCGCAGCGCAAGCGGGTGTCTTCGACCGCCTGGCCACCAACCTGGGCGCGCTCGGCTTCCTCATCGACATGATGGGCGTGCAGCCGGGCCTGGCCAAGTCCCTGTTCACCTTCGACGAGGCCACCGGCGTGTTGTCGCCGCTGATGGGCCGGGAAAAAAAAACACCGCTGACGCCCGACGACCCCGTTGAGGCCGCGGCCCACCACGTCCACCAGGTCGAGAAGGACGAAGCCCAGGCCGCAGCCAAAGAGGTGGTGCAGGCGCTGGGGCAGGGCGATGCGGGCCTGGACGACGTTTCCGAGCAATTGCAGAAACTGGCCGAAACGCCCCATGTGCAGGACCAGGCCGGCCTGGCCGATCAGCTCGCGGCCGCGCAAGCCGCGCTGGACCACGCCCGCCAGGGCGCACACGGCGAGGCCGATGCCCAGGCCGTGGCCGCCGCCCGGGAACACGTGGCCGAGCAGGTCGCGCAGGTCCTGGCCGACCTGACCCAGCCCGAGCCCGTGCCGGATGGGCCCGCTGCGCCGGTGTTGCCCCTGCTGGCGCCCACGCCCGCGGCCGAGCTTGCATCGACCGGGCTGGAAGAAGACGACGAGATGCGCGGCATCTTCCTGGAGGAAGCCCGCGAGGTCATCGGCGAGGCCCGCGAGGCCCTGGCCACGCTGCAGCGCCAGCCCTCCGACCTCAATGCCCTCACGGCCGTGCGCCGGGCTTTCCACACGCTCAAGGGCAGCTCGCGCATGGTGGGCCTCAAGGAGTTTGGCGAAGCCGGCTGGGCCTGCGAACAGCTCTACAACACCTGGCTGGCCTCGCAGCAACCGGCCAGCGACGACCTCACCGGCCTCACCGACGAGGTGCTCGGCCACCTGGCCGACTGGACCGAGGCCATCGCCACCGGCCAGGACGCCGGCTGGCACAGCGCGCCCGTGGTGGCCGCTGCCGAAGCCCTGCGCCTGCGCGGTGAACGCCAGCCGCTGCAGCCTCGGCCAGCGGCGGTGCCCGCCGCGCCTGTGTCGCCCGCCGTGCCCGAACTGCCGTCCAGCGATGCCTTGCCAGAAGCCCCGCCCCCCGCGATGCAGCTGGACGCCGTCGCCGAGCCCGATCGCCTGGCGCTCGACCTGCCGGCCCTGTCCGATTTGCCTGATTTGCCCGAGCTGTCTGAGCTGACCGAAGCACCGGCGCACGGTGTTGCCGGCAATGACAGCGGCACCGACAGCGACACCACCGCGCCCGATGCGTTCGCAGCCGAGCCCGAGATCGCGCTGGACCTGCGCACGCTGGAGGTCATCGAGCCCACCGGCGTCGTGCTGCTCGACGACACCGACCCGACTCAGCCGGTGCCGCTGGAGGCTGGCGCCGCCCCTGACATCGACCTCTCCGCCGACTTCGACGCGTTGCTGCTGCCCACCGAGGTCATCGAGCTCTCCGAGCCCGCAGACGTCGTGGCAGCTGCGGACGTCGCGGACGTCGCAGAGGTCGCTGAGCCGATGGAGCCTGCGCAAGACAGCGACGAGCAGGTCAAGGTGATCGGCCCGCTGCGCATCAGCATCCCGCTGTTCAACATCTACCTCAACGAGGCCGACGAGCAATCGCGCCGCCTGTGCACCGCGCTCAACGAGTGGGCGCTGGAGGTGCACCGTCCTGTCAGTGACGAGGCCGTGGCCCTGGCGCACTCCCTGGCTGGCAACTCGGCCGCCGTGGGCTACAGCGGCCTGTCGCAGCTCGCCCGCTTGCTGGAGCATTGCCTGATGCGCTCGCAGCAGCTGGGCCCGGCCGATGCCGACACCGCCGCGCTGTTCAACGAGGCCGCCGACGAGATCCGCCAGCTGCTGCACCAGTTCGCCGCGGGCTTCCTGCGCGAGCCCTCCGAGCCCCTGCGCCAGCGCCTGGAGGCCTTTGACCACGAGGCCTCGCGCCGCATCGAGATCGGCGATTTCGGCCAGCCCACCGAGGCGCCGGCTTCGCACCTGCGCCTGGTGCACAGCAGCGATGGCCTGCCCATTGACGACCTGCCCACCGACGGCCCGCAGACGGACGAGCTGCTGTCGGCCGAGTCTGCGCACACCATCGCGCACACCACGCCCAGCCTGCACGGCGCCCTGTCGCCGCTGCAGCTGCCCTGGGACAACGAAGACGACATCGACGCCGCCGACCACATCGACGCGGACCTCTTCCCGATCTTCGAGGAAGAGGCGCTGGAGCTGCTGCCCCAGCTGTCGTCGCAAACCCGCCAGTGGCTGGACCACCCTG
>CAIQIL010000626.1 GCA_903871865.1 uncultured Burkholderiales bacterium | reverse complement strand
GGCCAGCAGGGCGTTATTGCGCGTGGCGGTGCTGGCGGCGGCCATGGCGGTGGCGCCGGTGCGGGCGGCGCGGCCCACGGCGTCCATGTAGTCGGTGACGGACTGGCCTTCGGACCAGGCCACGGAGGCAGAGGCGGTGGATGCGACGGTGTTCATGCCATGATTGTCTCAAACCCCGACCAACCCTGCACCCGCTGTGCTGCGGGGGCACCATGTCCAGGCACCTCCAGGTCATCCACATCCACCCCGAGGCCCCGCCCAAACCGGCGGAGGGCGCGCCTTGCAATGGCTGCGGCGTGTGCTGCTTGGCCGAGCCCTGCCCGGCGGGCATGCTGGTCAGCCGCAAGCGCCATGGGGCGTGCGATGCGCTGGTGTGGTCCGAGGCGAGCGACACCACCCCGGCGCGCTACCAGTGCGGCCTGATGCTGCGCGCGGCCGGCCCTGACAGACCGGACTGGCGGGTGGGGCCGCTGTGGCGTCGGGTCTGGCTGGCTTGGGTGCGGCGGTTGATCTCCGCGGGCAGCGGCTGCGATGCCAGCCTGGCCTTGGTGGCGGAGCCAGTCCGTGCGGCGGCCGCCGATTCTGTGGCATCCGGCACGAAATGAGGCCGGCTGTGGGGCTTGTTCCGGCGATGGCGCCAGGCTGCTTTGCCTACGATGGCCTCACCGACCCAGCCACGACACCCCGAGGAGGCCCCATGCGCAAGAAACTGCTGCAACACACCCTGTTGGTGGCCGTCGCCGCTTGGGCCATGCACCTGGCGCACGGCCCCAGTTCGGCGGACACCTCGTCCGCCGCCGGGCCCTTCGCGGCCCAGACCATGGCGATGCGCTGAGCCCCCTGCTGGACGCCGCTCAGCGCCAGCCGAACATCATGCTGCGCGCCACCAGGCGCTTGAGCGGCCCCAACTGCTGCACCACGCCCAGCCCCAGCCCGCGCGCCGTCGCCAGGATGGGCGCAGGCCAGGTGAAGCTGCGCGCGAGGAAATCGGTCGTGGCCAGCAGCGCCAGCCGGTCGGGTTGACGGCGGCGCTCGAAGCGGTTCAAGGCGCGCCGCACCTGCGGCTGGACATCGGCGTCGGTGTGCCAGGCCTCGGCTTTCAGCGCGGCCAGCAGCTCGTGCACATCCCGCATCGCCAGGTTGAAGCCTTGGCCCGCCACCGGGTGCAGCGTCTGCGCCGCGTTGCCGATGCGGACCACCGCGCCCTCGCTCACCAGACGCCGGTGCGCGTTGAGTCCCAGCGGGAAGGCCTTGAGCGGTGAGGTCTGCAGGATGCGGCCCACGCGCGGGTGGAAGATCGTGTTGAGCAGGGTCAGGCGCTGGGCCTCGTCGAGGTCGCGCACCGGGTCGTCGCCGGCTTGCACGCACCACACCAGCGCGGCGCGGCGACCGCTGGCCCCTCCTGCCACGACCGGGCCAGGGGGCAGGGGCAGCAAGGCGGCCGGGCCCGAGGGCGTGAAGCGCTCGTAGGCGGTGCCGTCCGTGGCGGCGTCGGCGCTGTTCGCGGTGACATCTTCCAGCAGCACCTGGCCCACCCAGGCGGTCTGTTCGTAATCGCGGCTCAGGCCTTCGGGCCAGTTCAGCTTGGGTTGGTGGGCGAACACACCGCCTTCGGCCACGACGACCAGGTCATGGCACTCGGCGATGTCGGCGTCCACCTCGACGCCCTCCGCCACGGGCTTGAGGCCCTTGACCGGCGTGCCAAAGCGCATGGCCAGGCGGTGCTCGTTCTCTGCCACGGCCTGCACCCATGCGGCCTGCAGCGGCGCGACCAGGGTGCCGTAGCTGACCACGGCGCCCAGTTGCGGCACACCTTGCTCGGCGGCCGAGATGCGCACTTCGGGCTGTTCGGTGCCCGGCCACAGCACGGTGGGCTGCTGCTGCGACACGTGCACCTCGCGGATGGGGGCCTGGCGGCCGCTGCGCTCGATGGCGTCCCACACGCCGATGCGGGTCAGCTCCTGCACCGTGCCTTGCGACAGCGCCAGCGTGCGGGCGTCACCGGAGATGTCGGCATCGGACGGGCGGGCATCGAACACCGTGATGTGGGCCTCGGGCAGGGCGCGCGCGGCTTGCAGCGCCAGGCTCAGGCCTGCGGGGCCGGCGCCGACGATGGCCAGGCGCAAGGTCGGGGCAAGGGATGCGGGCGCATCCGGCGGAAGTTCGGGCTGGGCGGCATGCATGGCGATGGCCTGGCAAAGCGGGCGTGGTGGGGTGTGATTGAGCGACAAACCGAGCGACGGGCCTGGGCTCCAGGGCCCCGGCGGGTCACACGCACCACACATTGTGGGGTGCTTTGGCCGCACTGACACAGTCGGGATGGCGCCGCTTTCTATAATCCGTCTTTGTCCCCCATCCGGGACGACGCTGCTGAGGCGTTCTCAGGGCGCTTACCGCTTGCCGACCGCGTGACCTCCACCACCTCCCCCGCCAGCTACCGCACCCTTGCCGCCGCCGACATGGCCGAGGTCGATCAGGTCATCCACCGGCGTTTGGCGTCCCAGGTGGTCCTGGTCAACCAGATCTCCCACTACATCGTCAGTGCTGGTGGCAAGCGCGTGCGCCCCATGCTGCTGCTGCTGATCTCCGGGGCGTTGGGCAACCGCTCCAGCGAGCGCCACGAACTGGCCGCCGTGGTCGAGTTCATCCACACCGCCACGCTGCTGCACGACGACGTGGTCGATGAGTCCGACCTGCGCCGCGGCCGCAAGACGGCCAACGCCCTGTTCGGCAACGCCGCCAGCGTGCTGGTGGGCGATTTCCTCTACTCGCGCGCCTTCCAGATGATGGTGTCCACCAACCGCATGCGGGTGATGGAGATCCTGGCCGAGGCCACCAACGTGATCGCCGAGGGCGAGGTCCTGCAGCTCATCAACATGCACGACCCGGACATCTCGGTGGACGACTACCTGCGCGTCATCGAGTACAAAACCGCCAAGCTGTTCGAGGCCTCGGCCCGCCTGGGCGCCGTCATCACCGACGCTCCAGCCGAGGTGGAAGCCGCCTGCGCCGACTACGGCCGCGCGCTCGGCACGGCCTTCCAGCTCATCGACGACCTGCTCGACTACGAGGGCTCCACCGCCGAACTGGGCAAGAACATCGGCGACGACCTGCGCGAAGGCAAACCCACGCTGCCGCTACTGGTGGCCATGCAGCGCGGCACGCCCGCGCAGGCTGCGCTGATCCGCCACGCCATCGAGCACGGCGAGGTCGAGCGCATGGCCCAGATCGTCGAGATCGTGAAAGCCACGGGCGCGCTGGACGCCACCCGCGAGGCCGCCCAGGCCCAGGTGGACCAGGCCCAGCGCAGCCTGAGCACGCTGCCGCAGTCCGAATGGCGCGAAGCTCTGCTACAATTGTCGTTTGATTCGGTCCACCGCTCCAGCTGATGGCTGCGGGTGCATTTGCAGGGATGCAATGCAAGCAGACCGACATCGGGGTGTAGCTTAGCCTG
>CAIQIL010000625.1 GCA_903871865.1 uncultured Burkholderiales bacterium | reverse complement strand
TGCTGGTCGGGCTGAAAGGCCCGCTCAAGGCGGGTCAGACCCGGGTGATGACCCTGCGGTTCAAGAAGGCCGGGACGGTCAAGGCGGCCTTCCATGTCGTTGACGTGATCGCCGCACGCTAACGCGCGGCAGTTGCGAACCAAACGCAGCGGCGCCATCTATCGCCTATGTTCATCCAGACCGAAGCCACCCCGAACCCCAATGTCCTGAAGTTCCTGCCCGGCCGCGACGTGCTGGGCGAGGGCACCCGCGAGTTCAAGGACGCCGAAGCGGCCGAGGCCTCGCCGCTGGCCGAAGCCCTGTTCGCCCTGCGCGGCTGGCAGCAACTCGCCGCGCCACTGGCCTTCGGCGATCAGGGGCTCGGGGTCGTTGGCATGGCGCACGGCCACCAGCAGGCAGGTGAAGTGGGCGCCGCGCTGTGCCTGACCGGCCATCTGCGTGAGCAGCCAGGCGTTGTTGGCCGCGTCGATCTGCTCGCGCGGCAGGCCTTCGGCGATGCGACCTGCGTCCACCGCGTGGCGGGCCGAGCGCACGCCCGGCGCACCGCCCAGCGCGTCCACGCACAGGCCGGAGTCGTCGGCGAGGGCGGGGCCGTTCGCCAGGGCCGCTGCGTGGCGGGCCTTGGCCAGGGCGTTCTCGACGAAGGTGAGGTGGGGTTCTTCGGCTTCGGGGATGCCCAAGCTGCCCTGCGTGACCAGGTCCACGCCCAGCGGCGCGATCAGGGCCTGCAGCTCGCGCAGCTTCTTGGCGTTGTTGGAGGCGAGGATGAGGCGCTTGGGCATGGCGGTCTTCCCGTGTGCTGCGCTGTGGCTTTCAGCCCTTGACCAGGGGCTGGGCCAGCGCGGCGGCTTGCGCGGCGATCAGCTCGCGGATGCCCTTGTCGGCCAGGGCCAGGAGCTGGTCCATCTCGGCGCGGCTGAAGGCTGCACCTTCGGCCGTGCCCTGCACCTCGACGAAGTGGCCGGCGCCGGTCATGACGACGTTCATGTCGGTGTCGCAGGCCGAGTCTTCGGTGTATTCGAGGTCGAGCAGAGGCGTGCCGTCGACGATGCCCACGCTGATGGCGGCCACCGGGTTGACGATGGGGCTGGCGGCGATCTTGCCCGCAGCGATCAGGCCTTGCACGGCATCGGCCAGGGCCACGTAGGCACCGGTGATGGCGGCGGTGCGGGTGCCGCCATCGGCCTGGATGACGTCACAGTCGATGACGATGGACCGTTCGCCCAGCTTGGCCAGGTCCACCACGGCGCGCAGGCTGCGGCCGATCAGGCGCTGGATTTCCTGCGTGCGGCCACTTTGCTTGCCGCGGGCGGCTTCGCGGTCGCTGCGGGTGTGGGTGGAGCGCGGCAGCATGCCGTACTCGGCCGTGACCCAGCCTTCGCCGCTGCCACGCTTGTGCGGCGGCACCTTCTCTTCGACGGAGGCGGTGCACAGCACCTTGGTGTTGCCAAAGCAGATCAGCACCGAGCCTTCGGCGTGGATGGTGTAGCCGCGGGTGATGGTCAGGGGGCGCAGCGCGTCGGCGGTGCGGCCGTGGGCACGGATGTAGGTCATGGAAGCTCCACAGGATCAGGGGTGTTCGGAAATGGCAGAGGCCGTGACCTGGGGCGGGTCACGGCCTGGCGCGGATGCGCAAAACTCAGTTCTTTTTGGCGTTGGCCGAGCGGCGGATGGCCTCGTTGATCTCGCGGATGGAGCGCTCGATCTCGGCATCGTCCAGCTCGTCGGCATCGCCATTGTCGCCCGGGCTGCCGGTGTTGCCCACGCTGGCCTGGATGGTCGAGGCGAAGACCTCGTCGCCCAGGCTCTCTGTGGAGACGCCGGGTTGCTCCTCGTTGGAGGCCGACTCCCACTCCATGGCCAGCACGGTGACGTTGTCGCACTTGGCGCCGCCATTGCGCAGCGCGGTCTCCACCAGCTCGGGCACCGCGTCAGAGATGGCGCGCGTGGCCAGGTTGTGGGTGATGAGCTCGTCTTCCACCGTGCCCCACAGCCCGTCGGAGCACAGCAGGATGCGGTCGCCTTCCTGCAGCAGCAAGGGGCCTGCGGTGTCGACCACGGGCTTGCCTGGGCTGCCCAGGCAGGTGAAGAGCACGTTGCGGTTGTAGCGCTCGTTGAGCGGCACGACCGAGGAAATGGTGTTTTGCAGCTCCGAGTAGGAGTGGTCGCGGGTGCGGGCGATGAGCTTGTCGCCGCGCACGAAGTACAGGCGCGAGTCGCCGCAGTGTGCCCAGTAGGCCGTGTTGCCTTGCAGGATGCAGGCCACCAGGGTGGTGCGCGGGGTGTCCATCAGGCCACGCTCGCTGGCGTAGCGCAGCAACTGGTGGTGGCCGGCCATGATGGCGTCCTGCAGGAAGCGGATCGGGTCGGCCAGGCGCGGCTTGGCGTCGCGCTGGTAGAGCGCGGCCATGGTCTGCAGGGCCAGTTGCGAGGCCATCTCGCCTTCGGGGTGTCCGCCCATGCCGTCGGCCAGCGCGAAGAGGCCGGAGTCCCGCGTGTAGCAGTAGCCCATGCGGTCTTCGTTTTTCTCGCGGCCACCCTTGCGGCTTATCTGGTATACGGAGAATCTCATGCCAGCGCCATGCCTTGTCTTCCTCAGGCCTTCGCCCCGGATTTGAGGTTTTCGAGTTGCAGCTTCACGCGTTCGGAGAAGGTCAGCTTGGAGTAGCGGCGCTCGGTCTCCCGGGCCAGCTCTTTTTGCAGCGCGAACACGCTCTGCGGTCGGGCCAGCGGGTCGAGGGACATGCACCACTCGGTCACCTCGATGAGGTTATCCGAATAGACATTGCGCAATCTGGACAAAGACAGCCCCAAGCGGTCTTTTTCGAGGCGTTGGGGCGCGTCGTTGGGCGGGTAGCCCTGCATGCAGGCGTAGATGCAGGCGCCGATGGCGTAGATGTCCGTCCAGGGGCCCAGCGAACCGTCGCGGCGGTACATCTCGGGCGCGGCAAAGCCCGGCGTGTACATCGGGCGGATGAAGTTGCCTTCCTTGGACAGCACTTCGCGCGCGGCGCCGAAATCGAGCAGCACCGCCTTGTTCTCGTTGGTGATGAAGATGTTGGCCGGCTTGATGTCCAGGTGCAGCATCTTGTGCTGGTGCACGATGCGCAGGCCGCGCAGGATCTCGTCGAACAGGCTGCGGATGGTGGACTCGCGGAACACCTTGTCGCGCTTGAGGTCGCGCGCGGTGACGATGAAATCCTGCAGGGTGTCACCCTGGAGGTAGTTCATCACCATGTAGACGGTTTCGTTCTCGCGGAAGAAGTTCAGCACCGACACCACACTCGGATGGGCGATCTGGGCCAGCGAGCGGCCTTCTTCGAAGAAACTTTTCAGGCCCAGGCGGTAGAGTGGCTGCTTGTCGGGCTTGACGCGCGGGATGAGCTCGCCCGCCGAGCGCTCGGCCAGCGATGCGGGCAGGTATTCTTTGAGGGCGACCAGGCGCTTGTCCGGGTCTTCCGCGAGGTAAACCACGCCGAAACCGCCTGCGGCGAGCTTCTTGACGATCTGGTAGCCACCCACGACGGTGCCCGAGGGCAGCGGAGCGGGTTTCGGCTTTGACATAATCGCGTTTTGTCTGGGTGAATATCCATGTCAGTCTACTCC
This sequence comes from uncultured Burkholderiales bacterium, assembly GCA_903871865.1. Taxonomy (GTDB): domain Bacteria; phylum Pseudomonadota; class Gammaproteobacteria; order Burkholderiales; family Burkholderiaceae_C; genus Aquabacterium. The sequence goes on along the minus strand of CAIQIL010000625.1, from coordinate 236 downwards.
ATGACCGGCTTTGCCAGCGCGGTGGCGTCGGCCCCCGACCACGTCGGTGAAAACACCGATGACGACGGGGCTTCGAGCGCATCGCGCCGGCACGCCAGCGGGGCGGTGGGCGCCGAGTTGCGCTCGGTCAACAGCCGCTTCCTGGACCTGAGCTTCAAGCTGGCCGATGAGTTCCGCGCCCTGGAGCCCGCCCTGCGCGACCTGCTGACGGCCTCGTTCAAGCGCGGCAAGATCGA
>CAIQIL010000624.1 GCA_903871865.1 uncultured Burkholderiales bacterium | reverse complement strand
GCCACGCTGCCACGCTGCCACGCCGACATGCCTCCCGCGCCCCAGCCACCCGACACCCGCCACACCCCGCCCGACACGCCGGACGCACGCCGCGCCGCCCTCAGCAGCATGCGCGCCGACACGCTCAAGCGCATCGAGCAGGCCGTGCTGACGCTGTTTTCCAGCCGCGACTTCCACGAGGTGACGTTGCTCGACGTGGCCAAGGCGGCGCACGTGTCCCTGCAGACCATCTACAAGTACTTTGGCAGCAAAGAGGTGCTGGTCTACGCCATGCTGGACGTGATGCTGGGCCGCCTGGCCGAGCGCATGATCGACCACCTGCAGGGCATCGACGACGCGCGCGAACGCCTGCGCAAAACGTTTTGGGTCACGCTGGACTACATGGACAAGCACCCGGCGGTGATGAAGTTGCTGTTCACCGCGGTGCCGGTGTCACGCCACCAGAACATCCGCATCTACGAAAGCCCGGAGCTGATGACGGCCTTCCTGGGCGTGTTCAAGGACGGCCAAGCGCGCGGGGTGCTGAACCGGCGCGTGTCGGCCAAGGTGCTGCTGGACGTGTTCATGGGCATCATCGGCCGCGTGGTGCTGATGCACATCGTGCGGCGCGAGAAGCAAGCGCTCATCGAGCAGTTCGATGAGCTCTTCCACATCGTGTGGCGGGCGCTGTCGGCCGACGAGGGCTGATCACACCCGAACCGCGCGACCCACGTAGAGGATGGGGCCCGAGGGCTTCGGGTAGGGCGAGCCGCCCGCGGGCTCCAGCGTCAGCTCGAACAGGGTCTTGTCGGCCAGACCGGGCAGCTGGCTGACCGGCACCACGACCACCTGGCCCGGCTTGACCAGGCCCAGCGAGGTCGGGCCCTTGGCGCCTTCGGGCTTGGTCCAGAACTGCATGGCCTTGCCTTCGGGGATGTCCACGTTCGGCCCCAGGGGCACAAGGCGGATGGCCGCCTCGCCAGGCTTCACATCGGCCGAGGCCACGGTTTCCACCACCCAACCAGCACCGCCCTTGTCCGGGCTTTGCAGCACGGCCAGGTAGCGCGGCGCCGCCTGCACCACCGCGGTCGGCTCGGGCTGGCGCTGGCCGACCAGCACCGTGGCCATGACCACCACCGCGGCCATGGACAGGCCGCTGAGGAGCTGCCAGAAACGCACACCGGACCAGGCCGGGTCGTTCGCCGCTGCCGGCTCCTGCGTGGGCGCCTGGAACAGCGGCCCGGCGCCCAGGCGCGCGGCAATGCGCGGCCACAACTGTGGCGGCAGGGCAGCGGGGGTCAAGCGGGCCGTCAGGCCCAGCAGGCGGTCCTGCCAGGCGTGGACCTCGCGCTGCAGCGAGGCATCGGCCTGCAGGCGGGCCTCGAAGGCTTGGCGCTCGGCGCCGGTGAGGGTGCCGATGACGTACTCGCCAGCATCGGCGATGTTTTCTTGGTTTTCTTGCGGGCTCATGACAAGCACTCCTTGAGCGCCAGCAGACCGCGGCGGATCCAGGATTTGACCGTGCCCACCGGCTTGCTCAGCCGCTGGGCGATCTGTTCGTGGGTGTAACCCTCGACGTAGGCATCGATGACGCACTGGCGCTTCGGGTCATCGAGCTGCGCCAGGCAATGCGCCAGCGCTTCTTCGTCGTGGGGCCAGGCGTCGTCGCCGGGGGTGGCATCGTGGTGCACCGCGGCCTCGGCCACGGCTTCGAAGTCATCGCCCAAGCTGAGCTCGGGGCGGCGGCGGCGCGCTTCGTCGAGGGCACGGTGGCGCACGACGGTGTAGACCCAGCCCCGGCCCGAACCCATCTCGCGGCGGAAGGTGCCGGCGCGCTGCCAGATCTGCAGGAAGGCTTCCTGGAGGACGTCTTCGGCCAGTTCGGCATCGCGCACGATGCGCTGGGCCACGGCCAGCAGCCAGCGGCCTTCGCGCTCGTACAGCGCCCTCAGGGCGAAGCGTTCACCGCGCGCGCACGCTTCGAGCGCCGCTTCGTGGTCGAAGTCATCGGGCCGCCGTTCGGGCAGCGCAGCAGAAGTCAGCGGGTCCATGGACGGATCATGTCAGAAACCACGTGCACCGTGGGCAGCGCGCTGCGCCGTGACGGGGTGTCTGCGCAGCTGTCTCATGCCTCACTACGCCCGCACGCCCCCCGGCAGATGCACGCGCCCGCTCAAAATGTGGCGCTCAAGTCGCGGCCAAACGTGTCGAAGTACCGGACGTGAAGCGCGATGCCCTCTCCCATTGGCTGGAACACCCCCAGCCGCCACAGGCCGAGCCCGATGCCACGGGCGGACGCAGGCCGGCCTTGCTGCGCTCCAAAGCACCTGACTCGGACACCGAACTGGCCGTGCGCTGCGTGCTGGACACCGCGGAGCGCGCCTCCACCGCCACCTTCATCTACCCCGGCATCTGGCTGGCCGTGGCCCTGGCCACCCACGCCGCCGCGACCTGGCCTTGGCTGGTCTGGGGCAATGTGGTGGGCCTGGGTGTGTTGGCCATCGTGCGCGCCAGCTATGTGAAGCGCCTGCCCGAGCTGCTGCGCCAGCACCCCCAGCGCGCGGAGCTGGGCTTCAACGCGCTGTCGCTCCTCAGCGCGGGGTACTGGGGCTGCCTGACCGCCGCCTGCATGTGGCTGG
>CAIQIL010000623.1 GCA_903871865.1 uncultured Burkholderiales bacterium | reverse complement strand
TCGCCGCAGGCCACCACCAGGCTGTCGCCCTCGGCGCGCAGCACCTCGCCGGGCTGACCGCTGCCTGGCACCACGCTGGCGCGCCAGAGTTTGACCACCTCGTTGCCCTTGTCCTGGCCTGGGTTGGTGTGCACGGTGAATGTCGTGCCGGGGAAGGGGTCGAAGGCGCGCACGCGGCGGGCGATCTCGGCGGCTGGTTGTCGCCAGTCGATGGCCGCTTCGGCCTTCTCGATCTTGTGGGCGTAGTTCACGCCCTCGGCCGGTTGGGGCGTGGCCTGCAGCGTGCCCGCGGCGGCCTGGGCCAGCGCCTGGACGACGCAGCGGCCACCGAGCGCGGCCAGGCGGTCGTGCAGCGCGGCCGTGGTGTCGTCCGGGCCGATGGCTTCCCGCGCGATCAGCAGCATGTCGCCCGTGTCCAGGCCGGCGTCCATCTGCATGATGGTGATGCCCGTCTCGGCGTCGCCGGCCTCGATGGCGCGGTGGATGGGCGCCGCTCCGCGCCAGCGCGGCAGCAGCGAGCCGTGGATGTTCAAGCAGCCCAGGCGGGGCAGGTCCAGCGTCCACTGGGGCAGGATCAGGCCGTAGGCGGCCACCACCATCACATCGGCTTGCGCTGCCAGCAGGGCCTCGCGCGCGGCCGTGGCCTCGTCCGGGTACTTGCCATCGCGTTTCAAGCTGTGCGGCTGGGCCACGGCGATGCCGTGCTGCTGCGCCAGTTGCTTGACCGGCGAGGCCTGCAGCTTCATGCCGCGGCCGGCGGGGCGGTCGGGCTGGGTCAGCACCAGGGGCACGGTGTGGCCGGCGGCCAGGATGGCGTCCAGCGCAACGGCGGCGAATTCGGGCGTGCCGGCGAAGGCCACGCGCAGGGCGGTTGCACTCATGGGGCGGCGCTCAGGCCTCGTCCTTGCCGCGCTTGACCATCTTGGTCTTGATGCGGTTGCGCTTGAGCGGCGAGAGGTATTCCACGAAGACCTTGCCCAGCAGGTGGTCCAGCTCGTGCTGCACGCACACGGCCAGCAGCTCGTCGGCATCGAACTCGTAGGGCTGGCCGTCGCGGTTCAGCGCACGCACCCGCACGCGGGCGTGGCGATCGACCTTGTCGTAGATGGTGGGCACCGAGAGGCAGCCTTCTTCCCAGACGATCATCTCGTCGCTGGCGGCGATGATTTCCGGGTTGATCAGCACGCGCGCGTCGTTGCGCTCTTCGCTGGTGTCGATGACGACCACGCGCTCGTGCACATCGACCTGCGTGGCGGCCAGGCCCACGCCCTTGGCCTCGTACATGGTGGCCAGCATGTCATCGACCAGCTGGCGGATGCGGTCGTTCACCTCGGCCACCGGTTTGGCGACGGTGTGCAGGCGGGGGTCGGGGTAGCGGAGGATGGGCAGCAGGGCCATGTCGGGTCGGTGCCAGGTCAGGCAGAAAGGGGCTGGAGGGCGATCGGTGATTGTGGAACCCGCACAACGGCAGGCGCGCCGAAGGGGACATCACCCGTCGTAACACCGCGCAATACTGATTGCGACGGGTCAACGTTTGCGGGCAGAATCATTTGATCATTGCCTGGATTTTGCCGTGTCTGGCGCGTCCGTGCACCTGCTGTTCATTGGAGACCGTGTTGATGACCCAGCGATCGCTGCCCCAAGCTGCGCACACCCCCTCGCGTCCTGACCAGCGTGCGCCTGCCTGGCGCGCCGCTTCCATGGCCGCCGCCGTGAGCGGGTTGCTGGTGGCCACCCTGTGGTCTTCGCCGACCCGGGCCGAGCCCAACTTCCCCATGTCTCAGCAGCAGCGCAGCACCGCCCAGCAGGTGGCCGAAGCCGGCGTGCCGCTGTCCGAGCTGTCGCCCAACGCGCCCGACAGCTACACCGTCAAGCGCGGCGATACCCTCTGGGGCGTGTCGGGCCTCTTCCTGAAGTCGCCCTGGCGCTGGCCCGAGCTGTGGGGCATGAACCTGCAGCAAATCCGCAACCCGCACCTGATCTTCCCCGGCCAGATGCTCTACCTCGACAAGAGCAACGGCCGCGCCCGCCTGCGCGTGGGCCAGGTGCTGAGCGACAGCAGCGGCAACGCCAAGCTGTCGCCGCGCGTGCGCGAGGGCAACCTCGACGACGCCATCGCCACCGTGCCCCTCCATCTGCTGGAGCCTTTCTTCAACGAGGCCGTCATCTTCGACAGCAGCGACGAGCTGCTCAAGGCCCCGCGCCTGGTGGCCACGCAAGAAGGCCGCGTGCTGCTGTCGCGCGGCGAAACCGCCTATGTGCGCGGCGAGCTGGGTGGCCGCCGCGACTGGCGCCTGTTCCGCGAGCCCAAGCCCCTGCGCGACCCGGCCACCCGCGAGGTGCTCGGCTACGAAGCCCAGTACGTGGGCACGCTGGCCCTGGTGCGCGAAGGCGCCGAGGGCACGGGCGCCGATGGCCAGCCGCTGGTCGTGCCCTCCACCTTCACCGTCAACAGCATCCGCCAGGAAGCCGCGGTGGGCGACCGCCTGGCCCCCGTGCCCCCGCGCGACTTCAACAACATGGCGCCGCACGCGCCGCGCCAGGACGTCGCTGGGCAGTTGGTCTCCATTTACGGCGATGCGCTCAGCGCCGGCCAGAACCAGATCGTCGCGCTCAACCGCGGCAGCCGCGAAGGCCTGGACCGTGGCGCCATCCTGGCCCTGTGGCGCGATGGCAGCACCATCCGCGACATGACCCTGGCCGACAAGCCCACCATCAAGCTGCCCGATGAGCGCCATGGCCTGCTGCTGGTGTTCCGCGTCTTCGACCGCATGTCCTACGCGCTGATCCTCAACGTGAAAGAGCCGGTCAAGGCGGGCGACCGCTTCACCCAGCCCTGATCCCGGAGATCGCTGGAGGCGGCCTCGGCCTTCGCTCATCCCTTGTGCGCCCGAGGATCTGCCCGAGGATCTGACAGATGGACCGCCCTGAACTGAGCGCCTGGCTGCGCCTGCTGATGACGCCCGGCGTCGGGCCGCTGAGCGCGCGCAAATTGCTGGCGGCCTTCGGTTCGCCCCAGGCGGTCTTCGATGCCAGCCCTGCGTCGCGTCGGGCGGTGCTGTCGCGTGACATCGCCGCCCTGGCCACCCCGCCCGAGGGCCTGGCCGAGCAGCTGGACCTCAGTTGGGACTGGTGGCGGGGCGATGCCCTCGCCGAGCGCGCCATCCTGACCTTGGCCGACCCGCGCTACCCCGCCGCGCTGCTGGAAGCAGCCGACCCGCCCTTGCTGCTGTTCGCCGAGGGCGATCTGCGCTTGCTGTGCTCACCGGCGGTGGCCATCGTGGGCAGCCGCCATGCCACCACGCAGGGCGAAGAAAACGCCCGGGCCATTGCCGAGGTCCTGAGCCAGTCGGGCGTGACGGTCGTCTCCGGCCTGGCGCGCGGCATCGACGCGGCGGCGCACGAAGGCGCCCTGGCCGCGCTGGCGGAGGGCGAACACGCCGGCGGCAGCACCATCGCCGTCCTCGGCACGGGCTTGCTGCAGGTCTACCCCAAGGCGCACAACGCCCTGGCGCGTCGCATCGGGCAACACGGCCTGCTGCTCAGCGAATTCCTGCTCGACACCCCCGCGCTGCGCGCCAATTTCCCCAAGCGCAACCGCATCGTCGCGGCCCTGTCGCGCGGCACTCTGGTCGTGGAGGCCGCGGTGCAATCGGGCTCGCTCATCACCGCCCGCCTTGCCGCCGACATGGGCCGGGAGGTGCTGGCCATCCCCGGCTCCATCCACGCGCCCCAGGCCCGCGGCTGCCACGCCCTCATCAAGCAGGGCGCCAAGCTGGTGGAGACCGCGCAGGACGTGATGGAAGAGCTGCGCATGGACCTGCCATCGGCGCGCCACCCTGCCGAGGCGGTCGGCCTGTTCGCCCAGGCCACCGATGCGCCAGATCAGGCCGACCCCGTCCTCGCCGCCCTCGGCTTCGACCCGGTCAGCCAGGAGGCGCTGTCAGCGCGCACCGGCATGGGGCCGGCCGAGCTCGGCGTGCGCCTGCTGGAGCTCGAACTCCTGGGCGAAGTCGCCCGCCTGCCGGGGCAGCTGTTCCAGCGCGTCGGCCGGGCCTGAGGGGCCGCTGCACTGGGCTGCTGCACAATCGACAGCGTGACGAAGACACTGAACCTGGGCCTGGCGCCCTACGAGCCGACGGTGGCCGCCATGCAGGCCTTCACCGATCAGCGCAGCGCGAACCCCACCGACGGCACGCCCGATGAAATCTGGGTGTGCCAGCACCCGCCCGTCTTCACCCAGGGCCTGGCCGGCAAGGCCGAACACCTGCTGTTCAACCCGCCCGGGCCCGACCACATCCCCGTGGTGCAGACCAACCGCGGCGGCCAGGTGACCTACCACGGGCCGGGACAGGTCGTGGCCTACCCGCTGCTCGACCTCAAGCGCCGCGGCTACTTCGTCAAGGAATACGTCTACCGCGTCGAGCAGGCCGTGCTGCGCACCCTGCAGGATCTGGGCGTCACCGGCCACCGCGTGGCGGGCGCCCCCGGCATCTACGTGCGCCTGGACGACCCCTTCGCCCACGCCGCACTCACCGGCCCGACCGACCCGGCCGATCCTTTCCGTGGCCTGGGCAAGGTCGCTGCTTTGGGCATCAAGGTCTCGCGGCACTGCACTTACCACGGCGTCGCGCTGAACGTGGCCATGGACCTCGCGCCGTATGCCCGCATCAACCCCTGTGGCTACAACGGCCTGACAACGGTGGACCTCGCCAGCCTGGGCGTGGACGTGTCGTGGGACGAGGCCGCCGGGCGCCTGGCCCAGCACCTGGACAGCTTCCTGGCGCCCTGATGCAAGTGCCGAGCCGGCGGTGGGCGGATGTGGCCATCCGCACGCCAGGGCCCAGCCCGATGGGCTAAAGTGGCGGGATGTCCGAGTCCACCCCCTCCCGAGATCAGGCCGACGTGCCCGCCAGCCAGCCACAAGCCGGTTCCGCAGCGCCCCAGGCCACCGCTTACAACCCGTCTGCCAAGCAGAAAGCCGAAGCCAAGACCGCGCGCATCCCCATCAAGATCGTGCCCGTTGGCGAGGCGCTGAAGAAGCCCGACTGGATCCGCGTCAAAGCCGGATCGCCCAGCACGCGCTTCTACGAAATCAAGAACATCCTGCGCGAGCACAAGCTGCACACGGTCTGCGAAGAGGCGTCCTGCCCGAACATCGGCGAATGCTTCGGCCATGGCACGGCCACCTTCATGATCATGGGCGACAAGTGCACGCGCCGCTGCCCGTTCTGCGACGTGGGCCACGGTCGCCCCGACCCGCTCGACGTCAACGAGCCAGCCAACCTGGCCAAGACCATCGCCGCGCTCAAGCTCAAGTACGTCGTGATCACCTCGGTGGACCGCGACGACCTGCGCGACGGCGGTGCCGGCCACTTCGTCGAGTGCATCCGCCAGGTGCGGGAGCAGTCCCCGGCCACGCGCATCGAGATCCTGGTGCCCGACTTCCGTGGCCGCGACGAGCGCGCCCTGGAGATCCTCAAGGCCGCGCCGCCCGATGTCATGAACCACAACCTGGAAACCGCTCCGCGCCTCTACAAGGAAGCGCGCCCGGGCTCCGACTACCAGTTCAGCCTGAACCTGCTCAAAAAGTTCAAGGCCCTGCACCCCGACGTGCCGACCAAGAGCGGCATCATGGTCGGTCTGGGCGAGACCGATGAGGAAGTGCTGCAGGTGATGCGCGACATGCGCGAACACCACATCGACATGATCACCATCGGCCAGTACCTGGCGCCTTCGGGCCACCACCTGCCGGTGCGCCGCTATGTGCACCCCGACACCTTCAAGATGTTCGAGGCCGAAGCCGTGAAGATGGGCTTCACGCACGCCGCCGTGGGCGCGATGGTGCGCTCCAGCTACCACGCCGACCAGCAAGCGATGCAAGCCGGCGTGGTCTGAGTCACCCCGGTTGCGCGGACATCCCGCCCAGGGGGCTCCAGCTGCGACGACGCACCGGGAACAACTGGGGCGAGGTGCGCACCACGCGCCACAACAGGGGCAGCGCCATGGCCAGGCCCAGCAGGGTGCCGCCGGTCCAGAGCTCACCGGCCGCTGGATAGGCCAGGGCGTGGGTCAGCACGTACAGGCCCATGAAGCCCGGCACTGCCAGTGCGAAGGTCAGCACATGCCCCAGGTCGGCGCCTTTTCGTGCGGCCTCGGTGCGGTAGCCGATGCGGTTCTGGCTGGCCGAGAAGATGAACAGCACGATCATCAGCGGTGCGTGCCCGATGGCGTCGATCAGGCCCACCAGGGGCACGGCCCCGACCATCAGCACCAGCAACACCAGCGATGCCACCTGCGATGACAGGCGCCCGAGCACGAGCAGCAGGGCGAGGCAGAATTCCACCATGCCAGCCGAGCTCACGAAGAAGGCCTTGTCCAGGCCCATGGTGACGGCATGCAGTTCGTGGTCGAGGATGTCATAGGTCCACTGCGGGTACAGCCACTTCTCGATGCTCACCCACATGAAGCTGAAGCCGGCCGACACGCGCAGCAGCGTGAAGGCAACGTAGTGTTGCGAGGCGCCGCGGGTTGCGTCCAGCCACAGGAAGGCGGCGGCGCCCAGAAAGTAAACGTAGTCCAGCATGTGGAACCAGCCGGCGGCCCACACGCCATAGGCGTACAGCGACAACATGCCCAGCACGGCCAGGGGCACGGTGCGCTTCCACAGCACCAGCGTGGCAATCAGCAGTTGGACGACGCCCACCCATGCGCCCGCGGCCTTGAGCTCGGGGGTCAACACGATGCGGGCAGCGCTGTCATGGGTGAACAGCGAGAGGAAATACACGCACACGCCGATGCGCAGGAGCCAGGCGGCGCTGCGGTTGAAGCGCTGCTTCCAGTCGGCGTGCTCTTGGTGCAGTGTTTCGAAGCGCGGCAGCACGCGGCGCTCGACCGTGAACACGCCCAGCAGCGCGAGCACCGCGCCGATGAACAGGGCGGCGAACAGGGGGGTGCCGATCACGCTCCAGGGCGGCAGAGGCGTGTTGGCGCAGTTCACCACGTTGGAAAACCATTTCACGTGGGCTTGGGCGCCCGTGGGGCTGGCTGCGATCAGGCCGGTGGTCGCCACAGGCAGGGCCGAACGCCAGCGGGGTGTCCAGGCGCGGGAGCGTCTGGGCCCCCTGTTCAGGTCAATCGTCACGGTGTCCTCCGATGGTTGCGAATGCAGAATGGTTGTGGATGGATTCGAAGTTTTCGACCTCGACTTCATAGGCCTTCACGCGGGGCTCGGCCGCCAGCGCGAGCGCGACATCGCGCACCAGGTCTTCGACGAATTTGGGGTTGTCGTAGGCGCGTTCGGTGACGTGCTTTTCATCGATGCGTTTGAGCAGGCCGTACACGGCGCAGGAGGCACTGTCCTCGGCCACGCGGGCCAGTTCCTCGATGGACATCGCCTGGCGGAGTTGCACGTTCAGGGTGATGTGCGAGCGCTGGTTGTGCGCGCCGTAGGCCGAGATCTCCTTGGAGCAAGGGCACAGGCTGGTGGCGGCCACGGTCAGTGTGACCGACAGCTCGGGCTCGGCGCCCTTGGCCGGGATGTGGCAGGCCCAGGTGACGTCGATGTCGAGCAGGCTCTCGACGCCAGACACCGGTGCCGCCTTGCGCAGGAAGTAGGGGAACTGCACGCTGATGCGGCCGCTGTCGGCGCCGAGCCGCTGCAGCATCTCGCGGGCCATGGCAGCAAAGCCGGGCAGGTCGAGTGCGTCGCGCGGTGCTTCAAGCAACTCGATGAAGCGCGACATGTGCGTGCCCTTCACCGTGGCGGCCAGCCCGACGGTCATCGTCCATTGGCCCACGGTGTCGACCGTGCGCTCGCGGCCAGCTTGCGCGGCCCGCAGGCGCACCGGGTAACGCACCCCCTTGACCCCGACCGCCTGGATGGGCAGCTGGCGGGTGTCGATTTGGGATTGGATGTCGATCAGGGGCAGGAGTTCGGGTGCGTTCATGGTGGGTCTCGAGGGTGAGTTCGGTGAGGGCTCGCAGAGTGCTCGGGGGGATGACGCTGTCAGGGTTTGCTGCGGCCGGTGGCGGCCTGCGGCTGGAGGGTCTTGAGGTAAGCGATGAGGTCCTGGCGGTCCTGGGCGCTGGGGACGGCAAAGCCCATGCGGTTGCCCGGGGCCATGGCGTTGGGGCTTTGCAGCCAGGTGTTCAGGGTGCGGTCGTTCCAGGTGACGTGCAGCTTTTGCAGGGCCGGGCTGTAGGGGTAGTCCGGCACGCTGGCGGACTTGCGTCCGACCACGCCGCGGTGGAGCGGTCCAGCCAGGCTGATGTCGGCGGCATGGCAGGCCATGCACTGCTGGGTGTAAAGCGTCTGGCCTCGTGCGGCATCGCCTGTGTGTGCCGCAGGCTGGTTGGCCGACGTGGCGGCATGGGCAGATCCCAGGCAAAGCAAGCCTGCCAAGGTCGTGACCAGGCGTGCGTGGTGAGCCGTGTGGTTCGAGGTGGGCAGCATGGGGGGCTTTCTGGGCAGGCAGCAGCCACAGAGGCGAGAGCGCCCCTCTGTACAGGTGCGCTCTCGCATGTGGCTCTCCTCACCTCATGGATGATTTTTCAAACGCCTCAGGCGCCGAACACCATGGCCTTGGGCAGGGGCATGCCCAGGGCCTGGTTCAGGAAGGCCCAGTGGGCGGTTTCGTCGGCGGCCAGGCGACCGGCGACCTTGGCCAGGGCGCTGTCCTTGAACGAGGGGATGACGCTCAGGTAAGCGTTGGTGGCGCCCAGCTCCAGCGACAGGGCCAGTTTGAGCACGTCTTCCTGGCTCTTGAGCGAGCCGGCGTTCAGGGCCTTGGCGTAGTCGTCCAGCGACTTCTCGGCCACGGGCTTGCCGCCCAGCTTGGTGATGGCGGCGGCCAGCAGATCGCGGTGGATCTTGTGGTCGTCCTGGAACTTCACGGCCACGTCCAGCACGCCCTTTTGCAGCAGGCCGCTCTTGGCGCCCAGGGTGTAGGCGGCGATGCCTTGGTGCTCCAGGCCCAGGGCGACGTTCAGGATGCCAGCGTCGTTGGCCATGTCACCATGCGAGGCGGCCGAGGCTTCCTGGCCGGACAGCAGCAGCACGGCGCCGGCCGACAGGGTGGCGGCCGAGGTGCCGCGCAGGAAGCCGCGGCGGCTCGGGGTGGTTTGCAGGAATTGCAGGGGGGATTGGATGAGTTTTTGCATGACTTTCACTCCTGGATGGGCTTCAAAGGAAAACCGCTTGGGCGGTCGGGACACGGGGGCAGCGCCTTGGGGTGGCGCTCTCAGCTGCGTCGGCATCGGGCCATGTGCGGCTGCGGGGCTTATTTAAACACATAAACAATGAAAAAGTGTTTATAGTGATTTGATGCGCATCATTACAATGAACGCACCCCACGTGTGAAGTCCGTGCGCGTGGGGTTGTGCGCCCAGCCCCGTCACGGTCGCCTGTTGGCCGTCGCGGATGTCTGCCCCTGTCGTCGTGACGCTCTCCCATGCTCGAAATGCTTGGATCCCGGCAAAAGGACTTGCTCGTCCTGCTGCTCAAAAACAAGGTGGGCCTGACGGCCGATGACATCGCCGAGCAGCTCGGCATCAGCCGCAATGCCGTGCGGCAGCACCTGGCCGCGCTCGAAAACGAGCGCCTGCTCAAACGCGGTGAAACCTGTGCCACGGGTGGTCGCCCCAAGCAGCTGTACGTGTTGACCGACAAAGGCCACGAATGCTTTCCGCGCCACTACTCCTGGTTCGCCGAGCTCTTGGTGGCGACGTTGGTCGAGCAGGCCGGCGCCACAGGCGTGTCAGCCCAATTGGCGGCACTCGGTCGCAAGATCGGCTTGCAGCTGGCGGCCCAGCATGCCCATGCGCTGGGCCCCGGCGTGGAGCGCTCCGAAGTCCTGGCCACCTTGATGGACGAGTTGGGCTATGTTGCGCGGGCCAGCCGTGACACCCAGGGCGCGCCCCTGATCGAGGCCGACAACTGCGTCTTCCACGCCCTGGCCATCAAGCACCCGGAGGTTTGCGAGTTCGACCTGGCGCTGATGTCCGCGTTCACGGACCGCCAGATCGACCACCAGGAGTGCATGGCCAAGAACGGCAATGTGTGCCGGTTCCGCCTGGCCCCTCCCAAACCCACGGCCTGAGCCGTGGCTTGAAGGGGGCTGGGCTTCAGGTCACAGCGGCGGCACGGCGCCAGCGAACTTCAGCAGATCGGTGATCTTGAAGGTGCCGGGCGTGGCCGATGGCAGTGTGGGCTTCCAGCCCGGGCGCACCGAGATGTAGGAAGCGCTGTCTGCCTTCAGCAGGCCCACGAAGACCTCGCCCACGATGTTGCCGCCGACATCGCCCATGCGCAGGCCGCTTTCCTTCACCTCGGCCTCCTTGAGGATGTAGTACCACAGCGGGGTGGACTGGTCCAGGCGCACACCGCCGTCCACCACGTAGCTTGCCAGTTCAGGCAGTTCGGCCGGGGTCAGTGCGGTCACGCCCATGCGGTAGGCGATGTCCTGACCCGAAGGCAGACCGAAGTTGACGTGGCGCACCAGGTTGCGCGAGGCCAGCGATTGCAGTCCATCGGCCGGCAGGCCGGGCGACGCGGCCTTGGAGCCTGGCAGGACCATCAGCGGCGACGACAGGTGGCTGTCGATGCGCTTGTTGGGGCGGAAGTTGGTGTCGCCGAAGTTGAAGAAGGTCTGCCAGTCCACGAAACGGCGGGGTGCACGCTTGCCACCGCGCAGGTCGGCCGGGTCCGGGTCGGTCGGGTCGAGGTTGTCGTCGAAGATGAAGGCGAAGAACGGCGAACCACCGGTGGGGCCGAAGTTCAGGCGGTAGCTGGGGCGCACCTGGCTGTGGCCGAAACGGTAAGCGGCCACCGAGAACTCGATGGGCAGCAGGATGTTGCGGTTGCCATCGGCGGTCACGTACTGGTTGGCCGGGTCTTGCGCGTTGAAAAAGCGCGTGCCGTTGGTGAGGATGTTGGTCACGCGGTCCTGGCCGATGGTCAGTGGCAGGAACTCGTTGACGATGATCCACTGGTAGTGCCAAGTGACGTAACGGCGGGCTGCAGCGAACAGGGCGGCCGGCTTGGCGTTCGCGTTGCCAGGCTGGGCGGCCAGGTAGTCGGTGACGGCGTTGTGGAAGCGCAGCATGGCGACGTGGAACTGCGAGACGATGGCGTTCTCGTCGTTGCGGCCCTCGGCCATGATGGCGGTGCCATCGGCGGCGCGGGGCAGGTCATAGCGCGGTGCGCCGTTGCGCGAGACGGCCTCGGCGCCGGGGATGCGCTCGACCTTGAACTTGATGCGGCCGTTGATGGTCTGGTAGAGCTCGGGCGAGCCGGCCGGGCCGTTGCCATAGACCGAGTCGAGGTCGAAGGCGGCGGTGCGGAAGTTGATGGTGCGGCTGGGCGACGACACCCGGTTCAGCGGCGAGTTCTTGTCCAGCGTGATGTCATGGTCCAGGAACTGACCGAAGAAGGTCACGCCGGCCGTCATGTTGGGGTTGTCGGCGTTGTTGGGGCTGAAGTTCGCCGGGTCGGTGATCGACTTGATCGGGTCGGTCAGCACGTCCTTGGCGTCCAGCACGCCGCCGACGGCGCCCAACTGCTTCATGGCCGTGCGCACGCTGTCCGTCTGTGGCGCGAACGGCGGCAGGTTGCGGAACATGCGGGTGAAGGTGTTGGTGGACTGGCGCAGGGCGGCGACGTTGGGGTCGATGGACACCGATAGCAGGGTGGTGGTGCTGTCGGTGGCCGCGGCGGTGGTGCCAGTGGCGTCCAGCGTTTGGGCCTGGGCCACTTGCGCTGCCAGGGTGAGCGCGAGCAAGGGAAGGAGCGTCGGTTTGCGTGTCATGGGGCTTCCTGAGGGGTGTGTTCGCTCGGCAAGCTTCGCACGGCATGTGCACTTTTATAACATTAAACTTGCCAAAGCAGCGGCATCCTATGAAGGATTCCGGACGCCGTCAAAGTTCAGACTAGGGAGGCGGGCCCTGTTCTCCCTAGCTTGTCAGGCGTCGGAGGCGTCGCCATGTTTCGCGGTCCAGACAGCGCCGACGCGCCAAGAGACGGAGGGAGGTCCCTCTCGCGGCATGTTTCGATGCGTTGCTTGGCTGGCGTTTGGCACCCGGCGGCGAGCCGCTGTTGCGGGTCACCCGTCGCGCGACGGCGACACCCTGCCCGTGGTGCGCGCCATCGGGTGCGACCGGCTGACGCGACAAGGCCCC
This sequence comes from uncultured Burkholderiales bacterium, assembly GCA_903871865.1. GTDB lineage: Bacteria > Pseudomonadota > Gammaproteobacteria > Burkholderiales > Burkholderiaceae_C > Aquabacterium. The sequence goes on along the minus strand of CAIQIL010000623.1, from coordinate 324 downwards.
GGGCCGACTGGCTGCGGGGCCTTGTGCTGGGAAGGAAGGCGCTGCCGCCTGCGGGCTCAGGCCGCTGAGGCCCTGCGCTGCTGCTTCATGGGTTGCACCAGTGCGGCTTCCTGCTCGCGGGCGTAGGCGATGCTGGCTTTGAACAGCATCAGCACATTGCGCAGCACGTCTTCGAGCGGCGTCTTGCAGCGCTCGGCCACCCACTGCGTGGCGATGCGGGTGTTGGCACCCACCAGGCCGTTGCCCAGCATCTGGAAGTCCAGGCCGGCTTCTTCGAGGTGCGGGAACATCTGGCGCATGAAGCCGGCGATGAGGTGGGCGAAG
>CAIQIL010000622.1 GCA_903871865.1 uncultured Burkholderiales bacterium | reverse complement strand
TGCCGTGGGTGTTGGTGCGGGTGATCGGCTCAGCGCTGCACCGGGCTGACCACGGTGGCGCGAGCCACCACGGCCGCTCAACGGAAGCGCTCGTTGTCTGACACCAGTTCTACCACGAGGGTGGCCGCCACGGGGCGGCCGTCGCGCACACCTGGGCGCATGGGCGTGCCCGGCAAGGGCGCCAAGGCGCGCAAGGCCCAATCGCCCGCAGGCTCGGCACGCAGCAACTCGGCGCGGTCGATGCGGCCTTCGGCAGAGACCCACAGCTGTACCAGCATGCTGCCATGCGGCAAGGGTGCCAGCACGTCTTCGTCCAGGAACCAGCCCAACTCGGGGCGCGGGCTTTGGTCCAGCGTGTCAGCAGGCGCATAGCGGCCTGTCAACCACTGGGGGCCCTCCGATGCGCGCGTGCCCTCGGGATGCGAACGGTCAGCCCCCTGGTTCGGGGACGCGCCGGCTGTTGCCTGCGCACGCACTGGGGCGTCGGCGTGCATGGTCGTCGGGCCCACGGGGTCGTGGGTGTCGCGGGGCGAGCCCAAACGGACATGAACCGCCGCTGTCGCCGTGGATGCCACCCCGGCTTTCGCCCCTGTCCATCCCTGATGGGTCCACCCCCACCACAAGACCACATGGAGGCCACACGCAACCAGCCCTGCCACTGCCAAAACCGGGCTCGACCGACGCGCAAACCAGCGCCCCACGGCGAGCTGCGATCGCCCTTCCCGCGACGAAACGGCGACGGCCATGTCGACCTCAGTTCCAGCAGGCGTCCAGCGCCGCCGCCGCATCGGCGTAACGGGCACCTTGGTGGGCCACCGATTTCACCCCGGTGTTCGTGACGGACAGGTCGCCACAGGGGTCGCTTTTCATGCTCCCGGTGGTGTTGCGGGTCGCCGTCAGGGTGTAAGTCTGCCCACTGGTCGCCACCACGAGCGACAGGTCATAGCGCACGCTGCCCTGGACCGGGCTGCGCACGAAAGGCTGGGCGTTGAAGCCCGTGTTGCCGGTATCGCTGTCCGTCGATGTGCCGTACACGTACGTGGCGCTGTAGTGCCGCTCCAGCCACTGCTGGGCTGCCGCCATCTGGGTCTTGAGATCGCTGCGGTGCCCGCGCGCCACGTACTCGGTGTACGACGGGTAGGCCACGGCGGCCAGGATGCCGACCACGGCCACCACGATCATCAACTCGATGAGGGTGAAGCCGCGCTGGGCTGGACGGGCCGACATGTTGGGGAGGCGCAAATGCATCACAGGCTCGTCGATGGGGTTCACTTGGTTTTGAGGCCAGGGATTTCGCGCCACTGCACGCGCAAGTTGGTCGCAGGCGTCTGCAGCTCGCGGTTCTCGGTGTCACCGACCACGCGGGTGCGGTTGAGGCCCGTGCTGCCATCGGAGCCATCTCGCACCGCCAGCAACTTCTGGTCGTTCACGTCCACCGCCAACAGGTTGCGGCCATCCACCAGGATGTTGCGGATGGGCAAGCCATTGATCGGGCTGAGCACGAACAAGGAGCCTTGTGGGCCGCTGCCGCAAGACTGGCTCAGCTCATCGGCCGATTTGCCTCGCACGGTGGTGAACAGCACGAAATTCAAGCGGCTGACGGGGGAGCTGATGAGCGCCTCGCCCGCATCGCTGGCCGAGGGCAACTCGAAATACCAACCGTCGTTGACGGTCGGGTCGAAGCGCGGCGCCACATCGGTGGCGCCCAGCGGCACGGCTTTGCCGCTGGCATCGCGCTTCACGGTACCGTCCTCATTGAGCTGCGCGATGAAGACCTGGCCAGCGTCGGCACCTGTGGTTTCGCGCACGGCCACACGGCGCACGAAGGTGCTGACCGAGGTGCCTGCGCTTGTGGCGGTGCCGGTGCCTGGCTTGACCTTGGTGCCGCCTAGGTCAGGCAGTTCATTGCCGCCAGTGGTGGGCGCCGGGAACATGGTGTCCTGGACCTCCCCCCCGAGCACGGTGCGGCTGTAGCTGCCGCGGTCCCAGACGGTGAAGAAGCGCTGCGCGCGCGCGAAGTCCGGGAAGTCGCCAGCCTCGATGGCGCGCCCCGTGCCGAAGCTCACCATGATGCCGCCAAAGGACGGGAAGGTCAGCGCCGGCGCTGTGGTGATGGGCAAGACCTTGTTGCTGCCATCCTTCGCCGAGAACAGGGGCAGACCCGAGCGGCTGTTGGCGGACACCGACGCCTGCGCAGGCGAGATCAAGGCAACACCCCACTCCGCGGGGTTGGCAGAGCGCAAATCGAAACGCCACACCTGCCCCTTGAGGTCGGTGCCATAGGCGATGTCGGCCGTGCCGTTGTTGTCGAGGTCAGCCCAGGTCACGCCCATGAGGCCATTGTTGCTGTCGGTGGTGCTGGTGGTCAGCGCCACGTAATTGCCCGGATCGCCGCTGACGGGCTTGCGCCAGGCGCCCGTGCCGGGCCCCGCAGCATTCAGGATGAACAACACCGCGCGCCCACCTTCTGAACGGTAACCGTTGGGCTGCAACACGCCAAAGCGCCCGTTGTTGAGGTAAACCACCTGCGATGCCTGTCCCGACACGCTGCTGCGCACGGGGTCGATCAGGTTGAAGCCCAGGTCCCTGTCGTCGTCGGCCGTGAAGGACCACTTGACGATACTGGCTGGTGCGCGGCCAGCCAGGCTGGCGGGGTAGGTGACGTCCAATGCAAACACCGCGCGACCGCCACGGCCCAGCGAGCTGAACAGGTAGGTGCGCCATTCGGTGCTTGCGCCACCTGTTGCGGTCGAGACACGCGGGACCAGCACATCGGCCGTGTAGGGACTGCCGTCCATCAAGGGCTTGGGATCGGACGTCGAGCGCGCCAAGGCACCGCCAAGCTGCCCCAGCAGCGCGCCAGGCACAAACGACAGGATGGGGTCGCCCGTGTTGGCATTGAAGCCATGCAGCATCCCGTCGAAAGACCCCACCCACAGCACATTGGGCTGCACAGGCTTTTTGTCTCTCATCTCGGCCTTGTTCAGCACGTACGCGAGGTAGGAGGGCTGCGAGGCAAAGTCGGTATCGATGTAGCGTGCGGCCGCCTGGCTGTCTTGCAGCCACGGCGTCGAGTTCACCACCGGGCCCATGATGCCCTGCTCACCACGTGCACGGAACAAGGTACCGGCAAAGCTGGTGTCGCCGCGCATGTAATTCACCAACCGGATGCCAGCCGTGCGCTGGGTTGCACCGATGGTGTCCGTGGCGGACAAGCCCAGCAACGGTCGCAGCAAGGCGTTGTTGCTGTCATTGTCCGCGCCATCGCTGACCAGCGCGAAGTCCACTCCGACGCCAGCGACCTGGGTGATGATCTTGCGCGAACTCCCGGCGTCGGTGAGTTTACCGCTGGCATCCCAGGCCACTGTGGTGCTGAACTGTCCAGTGGGCAAGAGCGCAAAGGCGCGCACATTGCCGTTGAAGGTGTCACGGCTGAACTCGGAGCGGTACTTGAACGAGCCCGTCAGCAATTCGGCCGACGACACCGCGGGCGCCGAGTTGCTGGCCGCGGTCAGGCCGCTGAACAACTGGCGCAGGCGCTGCTCCAGCAACTCGGGGCGGCGCGCCAGGAAATACCCATCGGGTTCGCCATCGGCACACTGGCTGCCAACGCAGCTTTGATCCGCATGGGCATTGGATTGAGAATCCCAGTTGGTGGATGCACCATTGGCGCCAGGCTCATCTGGCGTGGCATCGGTGCTCACATGGAACTCGGTGCGCTTCTCCCCCGTGTCGAAGCTGCCGTATTTGGCGATGTACCACAGCGGGTCACGCAGGGTCACAGGCGATGCGCCATCCTTGACCAGGAAGGTCTGCGTCACGGTGGTGGTGACATTGGTCCCCTCCACGTACTGGTCGGCAAAGACCACGTTCTTGCCCAGGAACTGGGAGCTGCCCTCGCCAGGCGTCATCGCCCAAGCGAAGCTGTCATGCCCCCCCTGGCCCGTGTCCATGCCCCCATCGTTGAACTTGCACAGCCGCACAAACTCTGCTGACTCCGGGCTCGATTGCGATGGCTTGCGGTCCCTGCACATGGAACTGCTCGCATAACCGTTGGAACCATGGGTCAGGTAACGGCCATCCACTTGGTAAGTACCGCCCGGGTTGGCTTGCGTGCCGATGATGCTGTAGCCGTGAGAGCCTTGCGCACCCGCTTCGTGCCCCAGCACATCGGTCAGGACCTTGAGCTCGTAAGCGCCCGGGTTGCCTGCGATCGGCTTGGTCTCCCAACGGATGAAACCAATCAGGTCCATGTCGTAGTCGCCACCGAACTGGGCGTCGTTCCAGGTGACCACATAGGAGCCATAGGCCTCGTCGGTGCTGTCGTCGCGGCCCACGTCCAAGGCTTTGAAGGTCAACACCGCGCCCGGCATGAGTTGATCGTCAGTGAAGCGATCATGGTGCCAGGAGCTTTCAGGCGTGATGTACACCTGCTTGCCCGATTTACCGATGGGCACCTCGATGCGGGGCACACCACCCGCCAGCGAGGCCGCGTAAGACTTCACGCGCAAGGCGTGCTGCGGCAGTTTGTCCAGACGCACGTTGGCGCCAGTGTCAGCGGTCAGGGACGAGGCCACAGCGACGCCACCGACCTGACGGTTGCCCATTTCGCGGATGGCATGGGTGTTGGCCGCGAAAGCCGCACCCGCGCCCAGATAGGAGCCCTTGATGCCAGGGGCCTCGGGGCAGACGCCGGCCACACTGGCCAGACCCGCGGTGACGACCGTGCCGACCTGCTTGGACGTGCAATCGGAACCGAAGCCGGCGTTGTTGGAGCCCACAGACCGGGCGGTGTTGTTGATGTGCTCGATCTGGCCGACTTTGTCCGTCAGTCCCGCCAAGGTGGCGCCGCCTGCCACATTGGCCGAGAAAAACGGGCGCACCACGTCGTAGATGTCGTCGCTGCTGCCCGGCTCATCGGTGTCGTAGCTGACCGTGCCACTGGAAATGGCGAGCACATTCATCGGCCGGCAGATGCCTTTGCCGTACATGCTGCTGCGCAGCCTCTGGGTGGCCGGGTCTTTCGACTTGGCATCGTCGAGCGGATCCACGATGACGACGCTGCCTGAACCATCGCGCTTGGGCGTGGGCAGGCCCACCTCGGTGTCGCGCGGCCAGTTCTGCGAAGCAATGCCCAGTTGGGTGTCGCCAGCGAAATAGGCCAGCGCCTGCACGACCATTTCCGAAATGGGGTTGCCCCAAGAGGCGTGGTCACCATTGACCAAGTCCTGTGGGCGCAGGTAGGCCAAATTCGGCGGGTTGCTGGGATGGGGCAGGTCGTAGCGAACGGCCCTGTCGTTGTTGTAGTCGCCAGCGCTGTACAGGCGGATGCGGTCGAAGCTGACGATGATGCCGGCAGCCACCTGGCCACTGCTGGCCGTTTGCGCGCAGT
>CAIQIL010000621.1 GCA_903871865.1 uncultured Burkholderiales bacterium | reverse complement strand
CCAAGCATGCCAGTCATGAAAGAATGCCGCAGCGCGGGGTGTCTGCTGAAATTGTTTCGCTGGCAAGTTGCTTTGCGGACCGTGCTTATGATCACCGTGGCGGGCTTGTACTTTATTTCTCTAGAAGAAGTATAGAAAGAATGGTCAAGGCCCAAGTTTGTACGCAGCTTATCCAAGAGGTTGAAAAGAAGAAAAATCTGCGCATCGTGGTTTGTGCTGAGCAATGCTCTAAGGTAATTACAGCCAAACATGTTTGGCGGCGCAACAAAAGAATAAAGTGAACTGAATCGAGTGGTTTCGCCTTGCCTTTTTGTCGCTGCTGGCGTTGACCGTAGATGAAGCCGCAGGGCGGAACAGCCCTGATTTGGCATCAAACAATTAGGTAATAAAATGCCCAAATGACCAGGCCTGATATCGTTTCCGTTGAGCATGAGCTGCTGTTGCAGGCGTTAGGCCTGCAGTTGAGGCAGCACCGACGTACGAACCGCCTCGGCACCGTCGACCTTGCAGCACGGGCTGGCATTTCGCGCAACACGCTCAGGTGCGTTGAACAAGGAGACCCTGGCACCGCGATAGGCACTTACCTTCGAGTCATGTCTGTGCTGGGCCTCCAGCCGACCTTGTCTTTCAAGAGCGGCTCTGCAGACGGGGATGACCCCGCGGGCAGTGAGCCCCAGGCGCTGCCGGTTGCAGTTAAGCGCTCGGCACACGCAATGCAGGACGTGCAGAGCTTGGCGTTGCACCGAGAAGCTGTCCGCCACGCGAAAAGCGACCCAACGTTGGTCGCGCAGGCGCAGGATGTACTGGCTCGATGGCTGGCCGCGGGGCCGTCAGCTACAACGTCGCTGTGGCTGGAGTGGCAACACATTCTGGACGCGCGCGCTTGGCGCAAAGTATTGGCGTTCACAGCCCGGGGCCAGCAGCTGCGCCAAGCGTCACCTCTACTGACAGCCCTCGAGCCTGAGGTTCGTCAGGCCATCTTGGACCGGGTAGCAGAACTCAAAAGAACTTCTAGGAACTGAAGCGCAAGCAGTCAGCGTCAATCGCAGAAGAACCGGCGTTCTCAAATGATGGTGCTGGTGTTCTCACTTCATGCGCACCGTCTCGTGCAAGTGCTTGTTTTGCTTAGGGGTGCTTTCTCACCATATGAGGACACCTACAGGTGGACGATGCCGTAGGGTGCCGTATTAGGCGCGAATTGCGACACTAACTCGCGACAAAGTGACGCAGACAACACGAATGGCCTACTTAGGCCAACCGCGTTATGTTTTTCGGCTGAGTGAAGGGCTCCCAATTGAGCAGGGAGCCCTCATGCAACGACGAGAGGGCTTACCTCGCGGGTGCAAACACCTGGGTAGACAACTCGTGTCCGCACACTGGAATAGCGAACTCGGCGAGCCCTTCATGAGTCGCACTGAGAACATGTCTGTAAGGCCGAGCAGCCAAGACTGGACTTCCCGGTCAGCGCGGTTGGCGTCACCGTCGCCGCTGATCCATGGTGACTCAACTGGAACATACCGTTGGTATGTGATGTCGTTATGTGTCTTGCCAAAGAGGTCGACACTGAAGCCTGCAGGAATCAGGAATTCTTTGACGTTACCCACATCAAGGTCGGATCCACATTCCGGACAGGCCAAGTGAAAACTTGCTGTTCCTTGGGTTCCGCTCGCCCCGCAATGACGACAGCGCCAAGCTCGACGTATGTTCTGAATCTCGGAGACGTCAGCAACAGTTGCGGGCACATGCCAGTTCAAGGTGATGCCGGCTGACTCGTACACCAAACCATCAATCACTACGGAAGCACCAGGCGCATACTCACGCAAAGCAGTGACCGTATCGCGGCTTGGCAGCTCACGTCGCTGATAGGCGTTGTCCTCGCGAGTCGACTCAGCTCGATCACGACTGCGCGCCAACTCCAGTGAGTCAGCGTTCACCCTTGGTGACGGTTTCCCAGTCGTTGTCGGTTGCGGGCTTGTTCCCTTCAATGGCCCCGATGTTGCGGACCTGAGAGACACGCCAGTTGTCAGGTTTGTAATGGACGCTATAGAAAACGCGTCGGGCCATGGTGATCTCCTTTGTAGAGGTTAGGAGGACCCCACAAACAAGGGGCACTCATAGGAGCTGTGTGTGCGAAAGACATGCCACCTCTTGGTCACCTGTGGATCCCTTATTAATCAAGCACTTAGATATTGTTCATGGGCTTCAAATGCAAAATAATTTGCATTTGATAATAAAAATTGCTCAAGCCTATTGAGGCTAGGTGACTCCTTGAGCGAGTTCGTTGTCTAGCAAGACGTTTGGGTGGTGCGGGCCCGCGCACTTTGGAAAGTTGCGCGATTTCCATGGTGAGGATAGCCTTAACCTGTACAAGACCACAAAGAAACGTGTTGACGGAAAGATGGTGACGGAGAAAACATTGCTTGACAGCGCGGACCATGTCTACGAGTCAACGGCTGCACATGGCGGCACCATCTTTTGGAAACAGTCTTCTCACTATCTGAATGTGACGAAATCCAAGGAGTGGCTGTGATCAAGGAGATTCTCACTGTCGCGCTGACACTGAGCGTCTTCAGCGCCATTGCCGCGCGGCCAAACGCGGATGACATCGCAGCTTGTCAGAACGGCAAGTCACACGGGCTCACCACCGTGACAGAAATTCCGTTTCAGGAGCTGAGTGAAGAGGATGACTACTGGAGGGGCTACACGGCCACCACAGTGGAATTCAAAGGCAAGTCAATTGGGTATGCAAAGAAAGGTGATGCGGAGGGCATTGCTTTCAATAGGCGGGTGTACCCGATCGCTCAAGCCGATCCAACGAACATGCCGCGAAGCCAGTTCAACGACCTTGTTAAACGCGGCAGCATTGGTGTCATCCAACCATCCGACTGGTATTGGCTGAAGGGTAAGCAGCAGTTTGTCTGCGTTGTCACGAACAGATCGATGACAAAGGCTGTGCCGATTTTGTTCCTCTTGAACACGGGCAAAGACAAGCGCGTGTATGCCGTTGAAGGTACCGCGCAGTGAACTGAGCAAGCGCTGGAAGTTGCACATGAACTTCATGGAAGCAAAGTGTTTGGCATGCGAATCCAGGCCCTCTTGAAGTACAGCTTCGGTTTGCTGATGGCGCCTGTGTTGGCTCAAGCGGCAACCACGTTCGATGGCTACGAGGCCTTCTATGCCTCCATGCCAGACACGCTCTTTCATGGTGATGGCGTCCAGCTCCAGCCCTACGCCATGGAAGGCGACGATGAAATGCGCTACGGCTGGCAAGGCGTGGTCGCGGGCCGCAGGCAAGCGCTGGAGGTACGCGATGGGGTTCTAACCATCAATGGTCGCGTTCTGAAGCGCAGTCGGATCCAGCCATTTCCGGGAGAGGCTGTTGGTGAGACCGACCTGGGCATGGGGGCCATGGCCTATTTCTCCTCCAGCTGGACTTGCGTAGAGAACACGCCAACGTCTGCCTCTGGATTTGCCGTCAGGCACCGCGTGGTTTATCTCATCAAGCGGGGGAAGAAGGGTTACGAAGGTTGGCGACTACCCAGCCTCTTTGCTCATTGCACGTCTGTTCGAATGAAACGCCAGCGGATCCTCGTGCAAGAGGCTTCCTATCGCTACGTCGAAGGCCAAGACCTTGCGACGGGGGTGACGCTCAATGAGTTCGCCTTGCTCAAGGGGAAGTTCGTCCCAACAGGGGTGAGTAGATCCATTACTTTTGTAGAGCCAGGCAACGTCTACAAGTTCAACGTTGACGGTGGGGCAGATCGCTGATCTGGACCTGAAAGCCGATGGAAGCGCGGCACCAGGTCCACCAGGGGTGGCACCATGCCAGCGGCCAGGCCGAGTTGGGCGCGCACCAGTTGCTGCAGTGCCTGAGCAGGTGGCGTCTCGAAACCTGGGGCCAGCAGGGGGCCAGGTGTGAAGTGCCAGTCGGGCGTGCGCAGCTTGCGTGCGGCTTCGGTGGCTGTGGCCAATTGCAGCAAGGCACCGTGCAGGGCGGCAGCTGTCTGCAAAGTGGGGGCATCGAGGTCGGAGGCACCAGGTTCGCCACGGTGTGCGCCCAGGGCCGACAGGTAGTTCAGCAAGGTGTGCGTGGCCACCAGGTAGCGGCCACAGACGTCGGTGTTCAGGCGCACACGGGCCGGCTCTTTCAGCATGGCCGCCAGCGAGTTGGACAGCGCCGCATCGGCCTTGTGCATGTTGCGGCGGGCGATGCGGTAGGCGAGGTGGTCTTGCTTGCCGGCCTGGTATTGGCGCAGCACCTCGTCCAGGTAGCTCGCCTGCGCGCGCAAGGTGTTTGCGGCCAGCGTGTGCCACTGGCGGGCCTGCCAGTTGGGCAGCACCAGCCAGGCGGTCAAGCCCGCGATGGCGCCACCTGCCAGCGTGTCGATCAGGCGACCCAGGATCACGCCCTGGCTCATGCCCAGTTGGTGGAAGGCCAGCAGCAGCAGGGTGGTGATGGCGCCGGTGGCCACAGCGTAATGCGTGCGCCGGGTGCCCAGGAAGACGGCGCCGCTGATGGCGATCAACACGGAGCCGGCCAGGTCGTCGGGGAAGAGGCGCATCAGCGCCCAGCCCAGCGCCAGGCCCATCAGGGTGCCGCTGATGCGCTGGCTCAGGCGCTTGAGCGTGGCGGCGTAGTGCGGCTGGCTCACGAAGGTGATGGTCAGCACGATCCAGTGGCCGTGGCGGTCGTCGGTCATGCGCATCAGCGCGAAGCCCAGCAGCAAGGCGATGGCCAGGCGCACCGCGTGTCGGAACAAGGCCGAGCGCACGTGGAGCTGGGCTTTCACGCGTTGCCAGGCCTCGCCGATCGAGCGGGGCTGGTCGTTGACCAAGGTGCGTTCGGTGGGGGCAGGCGCGGGTTGCAGCACGCGCGACAGCACGGCGGCTTGCTCGGTCAGGTTGGCGCTCAGGCCTTGCTGGGCGCGCAGGTTGGCGCGCAGGTCGGCGCCGGGCGGCAGGGTCTGCGCAGCGTGGGCGATGGCGCCTTGCATGTCCTCGATGGCGCGCGCCGTGGCGCCCTGGTGCTGCGGGGGCTGGCGCCGTGCGATGGCCGCCGAGAGCTTGAGGCACTGCTCGCCTTGCAGGGCCAGCACGCGCTGGCAGCGGTAGAGCGCGTCGGCGCGGAAGAAGGTGTCGGCCAGTGCTTCGTAATGCCCGTGGGACGACGAGGTGCGTTCGTGGATGTCCTGGGCCGACAGGTACTGGTGCAGGGCTTGTTGCAGCCAGCCTGGGGGTGTGCGCGTCCCCAGGCGGCAAAACAGCGCGTCCTTGGCGGCGCCCAGGGCGTCCACCACCAGGCCGTTGTACAAGGCCAGGGCCATGCGCCGCTGGGCGATGTCGGTGTCGCGGATGGGTTCCAGCAGCCGGGCCTTGAGCTGCAGGTACTCGCCCAGCAGGGCGTACAGCTGGGCCAGGCGGTGGCGCACGGGTGGGCGAGACACCGCGCCGGCCCAGACCACCGACACCAGGCCATACCAGGCAGCGCCGCCGAAGAGGTAAGGCGTCATCTGCCGGGCCACCTGGCGACTCGATTGCGCCGACAGCGCCACGTAGATGAAGAACACCAGCGAGGCGAAACCGATGACGCGGTAGCGCTCGCCCAAGGCGCCACTCAGCGACAGCACGAAGGCAGACACAGCAAGTGCACCGCCCAGCAGCCAGGGCCAGGGCTGGGTGGCCCACACCACCCAGGCGATGACAGCGAAGATGGCCATGGCCAGCAGCTGCGTGCGCAGCCGCCCCAGCCAGTTGTCGTCGGTTTCGGTGAGGGCGCTGGCCACCACGCCCAGCAGCACGGGCATCACCTGCCAGGACCAGTCGCGCTGCCAGCCCACGGCCAGCACCCCGCTGAGTGCCAGCAGGGCGCGCACGCCATGCATCACGCCCTCATGTTGGCGGGCTTGTTTCCAGAGCTGGTTCCAGTCGGAGGTGAGGTGTTCGAGGCGCACGGGTGGGGCTTTCGGGGTCCGGGGCGCGGCGTCTTGTGAACGCGCGCCTGCCCGGCATCGTGCCACAGGGGTCTGTGCCCTACCCCCGCCCGTTGCGCATCCGTCACCGCACCGTGTACCCCCGTCCGTCCATGCAGGCCGCGACGGCGCGCTGGAACACATCGGCGTCGAGCAGGGCGGCTTGTTGGGTGGTGGCCCAGCGGTTGCACTCCTGGCGATCAGCTTCTGTTTGTTGGGCCGACTGCCCGTTGCGCGGGTAGATGACGGGTGTCGGCGGCGGCTTGATCGGGGCGGGCACGGTGGCTTGTGCCGCTTCGGCGCTGGGCGGCGACGACACCACGGCGAAGCCACGCCCGGGGGTGGGCAGGTAGTAGGCGCCGTTGACGTAGTAGTACATCGTGTTGCCCACCCAGACCGTCACGCAGTCCGGTGGCAGCACGGGCACCATCACGCCCACCGGCGGGGCGATCACGACATAGCGGTCGGCGTACCCGCCGTAAGGCCGGAACCAGACGCCGCTGTTGAAGAAGAGGTGGCCTGTGCCGAAGGCGATGCTCAGGCTGCCGCCGGGCAGGCCGTAGGCCACGTAACCGACCGAGGGGTAGTAGTGGTTGTGGCTGTAGCGCGGGTCGAAGCGCCAGGGGTCGCCACCGCGGCGGTAGTCGCCATGGCGGGGGTCTGCGTGTGCTGGAAGGTGCGCCAAGGCAAGGGCCCCGAGCACGGCACAGATGAGGGTCGAACGGCATCGCATGGCATCACTCCTTCGCGTCGGTGTGGCCGACGTTCAGATGGTAGTGACCGCGTGCAAGGTTGGCGGGGTGGGCAAGGCAAAGTTTTGCGATGGGGCCCGCCCTTTTTGCCTCGCGTGCCGCCTGCTGGGCTCGGCGCGTCGCACAGGCACCGTGGCGCGTCGCCCATGGCCGGTGGCGCTTGGCCCGATGTCAGTCGCACACCGCCCCTTTTCTGCGGCCCCTCGCCTTCCCGCAGCGGCACGCCGCGTGGTGGGAGCCGCGCTTCGCATGGCCCGAGCCGCGCGCCGGGTGCGGCGGCTTGTCGCTTGCGCATCGGGCATCGCAGGCCTGCGGCAAAGCCTGGCAGGCGCCGCGCAACATGGCTTGCGGCTGACGCACCCGGAGCGGCGCGCGAGGCTTGGCGGGCCAAGGGCCGGGCGTGGTGTGCGGCGTTTGGGTTGCGGTGCGTGGTGCCCCGCTCAGCGGATCTGACGGCCCGCCAACAAGCGCTTGCGCGTGCGCTCGATGTTGTTGCGCAGGGCGTAAAGCTCTTCGGCATGCGCCAGCGGCACGGCGATCTGGCTGGCCACGCGGTCGAGCTCGTCGAGTTCGCTGAGTTCGTTGAGCAGCTCGGTGGTGTCGATGGGCTCGCCGGCCGCCCCGGCCTCCCCTGCGTCACCCGCTGGGGTGCGGCGCTCGTCCATGCGCGCCTCGACGGCCTGCAGCCGCGCATACCAGCGGAAGATGCGCTGGCGCACGCGGTAGGTGTAGAGCGGTGGCACCACGCGCGACAGCGGCAGCAGCAGCACGATCAAGCCGCCGATGACCAGCCACATGCGCTCCAGCAGGTTGCTGGCCCAGAAGGGCAGAAAGCGTTGCCAGAAGGGTGGGCGGCCGTTGATGGCGCGGTCGCCTTCGGGGCTGACCGGCAGCTCGCTGGTGCGGGTGTTGGGGAAGTCGCGCACGCCGTTGAACCAGCCTGCGCCGCCGTGCAGTTGCTGGGCCGTTTGCGCGAACAGCTGGCGCAGCGCGGGGTGGGTGTCTTCGTGGGTGAGCAAGGCGGTGGTGGCGGCCAGCAGGCCGATGTTTTCGGGCGGCAGGTCGCGCGCCAGGTCCACCATGCCGCGCGGCAGCGTGACCGTTTGCAGGAAGGGGAAGCGCCGGGACAGGGCGTCGGCTTGGGGCAGGTCGGCCAGGGCGATGTCGGTTTGTTGCAGCAGGCGCTGCACCACGGGCGATTCGGGCGCGGTCACCAGCACCACGGCGTCGATCTGGCCGGCTTGCAGGGCCCGTGCGGCCGCGTCTGGCGCCATGTCGCTGGCGACGATGGCATCGGCCGCCAGCCCGTTGGCCTGCAGCAGGCGGCGCACCAGGTCGGGCACGCCGCTGCCGGCCTGGCCAACGTTGACGCGCAGGCCGCGCAGCTGGCTCAGCGAGCTCAGGCGGGTGAGGGGCGGCGCCATCGTCTTTTTGGGCGCGGGCCCTGACAAGGCCGCCGGCCGGTAGAACAGCCACAGTGGCTCGTAGAACAGGGCGCCGAGCGACAAGATGCCTTCGTTGGCTACCTCGCGCTCGTCCTCTGGGGTGTCCTCGGGGGTTTGGTCGCTGCCGCCGCGCACGAAGGCCACGTCGGCATCGCCATCGCGCAGGGCCTGCAGGCTGCTGGCGGGGCCTTCGGTGGGCAGCAGCTCGACGCGGATGCCCTCGCGCGCCAGGGCCTGGGCGTAGCGCTGCCCGAAGTCGGCGTAGGCGCTGCCCGCCGGCCCGGTGGCGAGGACGACGGTGCGCGGTGGTTGCGGGTTCAGCCACCAGTAAGCGCCCACCAACAGACCGATGGCCAGCAGCAGCACGGGGCCGGCCGAGGTCAGCATGTCGCGCACCGACAGCAGCCAGAGTTGCAGGGCCTGCTTCAGGCGGCGGGCCAGTGGGGGGCGTTGCTCAACCATGGTTCAGCCCGCTCACGAAGCGGCCCAGTCGGGCCAGGCCTTCTTGCAAATCTTCGCGAGAGGCGGCGTACGACAGGCGCACGTGCGTGGCCCCGCTGCACGCGCCGAAGTCGTACCCGGGCGTCAACGCCACATGGGCTTCTTGCAGCGCGCGTTCGCAAAACGCCATGGCGTCCAGGCCGGTGCTGCTGACGTCGATGTAGGCGTAGAAGGCGCCGTCGGGCTTCACCGGCACGGGCAGGCCGATGTCTTGCAGGCCTTGCAGCACGATGGCGCGGCGCTCGCTGAATTCCTGCTTGCGGGCTTCGCACACGGCGATGGACGCGGGCGTGAAGCAGGCCAGCGCCGCCAGCTGCGCCGGGGTGGGCGCGCAGATGTAGTAGTTCTGTGCCAGTCGCTCCAGGGCGGGCACGAGGTCTTCAGGCACCACGGCCCAGCCCAGTCGCCAGCCGGTCATGCCGAAGTACTTGGAGAAGCTGTTGATGACGCAGGCGCCGGGGTCTGCGGCCAGCACCGTTGGCGCGGACTGCCCGCTGGCATCGGCGTCGCTGAGGTTGAGGTAGATCTCGTCGATGATGCGCCATGCGCCGTGCGCACGGGCCCAGTCGCAGATGGCGGCCAGCTCGGCGGCGGGCACCGAGGTGCCGGTGGGGTTGGATGGCGTGGCGATCATCAGGCCCTGGGTGCGCGGTGACCAGTGCCGCT
>CAIQIL010000620.1 GCA_903871865.1 uncultured Burkholderiales bacterium | reverse complement strand
CGGCCAGCAAGATGCCGTCGGTCATCAGCTTGACGCTGGCACCAGGCATCAGGCGGTCCTGGAAGCGCACCTTGTAGCCCACCACCTCGCCCAGCGGCGAGTTCAGCTCCTCGGCGATGCGCTTGGCCACGCTGGACGCCGCGATCCGCCGCGGCTGGGTGTGGCCGATCAGCTTGGGGCGCTCGTGGCGCCTGGCGTTCGGGTCACGCACCTGGCCCCAGCCACCGCGCCCCATCGACAGGGCGATCTTGGGCAACTGCGTGGTCTTGCCCGAACCGGTTTCGCCACAGACGATGATGACCTGGTGCGCGCGCAGGGCGGCTTCGATCTCGTCGCGCTTGCCGCTGACGGGCAGGGATTCCGGAAAACTGATGGTGGGCAGCACGGGTAAGACTGGGGGCACAGGCAGGGGCGAAGTGCCGCATTATCCCGTGGTGTCCGACTTCCAGCGCAGAGCCGTCCCATGCGTTTCGACGAGTACGTTCAGCACGACGCCACCGCCTTGGCCGAGCTCGTGCGCCGCGGCGAGGTCTCGCCCACCGAGTTGCTCGATGCCGCCCTGGCGCGTGCCGACGACACCCGCGAGCTCAATGCCATCGTCTGCCGCCTGGACGACGCCGCCCGGGCCCAGGCCCGCCAACCCATCGATGCACGTGCACCGTTTTGCGGTGTGCCTTTCCTCGTCAAAGACCTGTTCCAGGACATCGCCGGCGTGCCCACCTCCAGCGGCAGCAAGTCGATGGCGCGCCGCCCCGCCACGGAAGACAGCGACGTGGTGCGCCGCTGGCGCGAGGCCGGCCTGCTCATCTTCGGCAAGACCAACACCCCGGAGTTCGGCGCGCGCAACGTGACCGAGCCCGCGCTGTGGGGCCCGGCCCGCAACCCCTGGGACCGCAACCGCACCCCTGGCGGCTCCTCGGGCGGTTCGGCCGCGGCGGTGGCCGCCGGGGTCGTGCCCGTGGCCGGCGCCAACGACGGCGGCGGCTCCATCCGCATCCCCGCGGCGGCCTGCGGCCTGTTCGGGCTCAAGGCCGGGCGCGGGCGCATCTCCATGGGCCCGCTGATGGCCGAGGGCATGAACGGTGCGGCCGTGCAGGGCGTGGTCTCGCGCAGCGTGCGCGACAGCGCTGCCATGCTCGACGTGCTCCAAGGCCCCGAGGCCCACGCGCCTTACCACATGGCCGCCCCGCCCATCCCCTATGTGGAGGCCATGCGCGCCGACACCGGTCGCCTGCGCATCGGCTTCACCACCGAGTCCCCCGTGGGCACGCCGGTCGATCCGCAGGCCGTGGCCGCCGTGCAGGACGCTGCCGCCCTGCTGAGCTCGCTGGGCCACCACGTCGAGCCCGTGCCGCAACCCGTCAACGGCCTGCACCTCGCCGAAGACTTCCTGCTGGCCTGGTTCTGCGCCCAGGCTTTCATCGTCCAGACCCTGCGCGACACCACCGGCGCCACACCCGCCGACTTCGAAAGCGACACCCGCCTGATGGCCGCCGTGGGCCGCAGCGTCTCGGCGGTGGAACTGCTGAAGTGCGAGGCGCGCTGGCACGAGCACAACCGCGCCCTGGCGCGCTTCCACGCCGAATACGACCTGTGGCTCTCGCCCACCCTGAGCGCGCCACCGCCCACCCTCGGCAGCATGGACACCCCCTGGGCGCTGGACCTGTTCAGCGACGTGGTCAGCCGCGTCGGCCTGGCCGGCCGCCTGCGCCACAGCCAGGCCTTCCAGACCACGGTGCTGCACAACCTGGCCTGGACGCCCTACACCCAGCTGGCCAACCTCACCGGCCGCCCGGCCATGTCCGTGCCGCTGCACTGGACGCCCGCGGGCCTGCCCCTGGGCGTCCAGTTCGTGGCGCCGCTCAATGGCGAGGCCCTGTTGCTGCAACTGGCCGCCCAGCTGGAACAGGCCCGGCCCTGGGCGCAGCTGCGCCCGCCCGCGTGATGCGCCGCTGAGGCCAAGCTTCTGCGTTTCCCGGGGACGCATCACCGCGCATTGGTCGTAACATCGGGGGATGCGGAGCCCCACCGTCGGCCGGCACCGCACCTGCCTGAATCCGGCCTGAATCCGAATGGACCTCGTCTTCCCCCACCTCTTCGTGCCCTGGTTCCGCTCGGTGGCGCCGCACATCCACGCCCACCGTGGCAAGACCTTCGTGGTCGGCCTCTCGGGCGAATTGATCGCCGCCGGCAAGCTCGAGAACTTCGTGCAGGACCTCGCGCTCATGCACGCCATGGGCATCAAGATCGTGCTGGCGCACGGATTTCGCCCGCAACTGGAAGAGCAACTGCGCGCCAAAGGCCAGGCCTCGCACTTCAGCCACGGCATGCGCATCACCGACCCGATCGCGCTGGACTGCGCCCAGGAAGCCGCCGGTCAGCTGCGCTATGAAATCGAAGCGGCCTTCTCGCTGGGGCTGCCCAACACCCCGATGGCCGGCGCCTCCATCAGCCTGATGTCGGGCAACTTCGTCACGGCGCGCCCGGTGGGCATCGTCGATGGCGTGGACTTCATGCACACCGGCCTGGTCCGCAAGATCGACGCCGTCACCATCCGCCGCGCCATCGACACCGGCGCCCTGGTCATGCTCTCGCCCTTTGGCTTTTCGCACACCGGCGAGGCCTTCAACCTGAGCATGGAAGACGTGGCCACCAGCGCGGCCATCGCCCTGCAGGCCGACAAGCTCATCTTCGTGACCGAGGTGCGCGGCATCCTGCAAGGCATCGTCCAGGAACCCCAGCGCGCCGCCGAACTCGAAGCCGGTCAGCACGACCCCGACGTCGAGATCGACCAGGAACTCGCCCTGGCCGACGCCAAACGCCTGCTGGCCGCCCTGCCCAACCCGCTGCAACCCACCGACACGGCCTACTACCTGCAGCACGCCGTCAAGGCCAGCGAAGGCGGCGTCGAGCGCGTGCACATCCTGCCCTTCAAGGTCGATGGCGCCCTGCTGATGGAGGTGTTCACGCACGATGGCGTGGGCACCATGATCGTCGATGAAAAGCTGGAAAGCCTGCGCGAGGCCACGCCCGACGACGTCGGCGGCATCCTGCAGCTCATCGAGCCTTTCGAGCAAGACGGCACCCTGGTCAAACGCAGCCGCACGGAAATCGAGCGCGACGTCGGCCTCTACACCGTCATCGAGCACGACGGCGTGATCTTCGGTTGCGCGGCGCTCTACCCCTTCCCCGAGGCCCACACCGCCGAGATGGCCGCCCTCACCATCTCGCCCAGCGTGCAAGGCCAGGGCGACGGCGAACGCATCCTCAAGCGCATCGAGCAGCGCGCGCGGGCCATGGGCCTGCAAACCCTGTTTGTATTGACCACCCGTACCATGCACTGGTTCATCAAGCGCGGCTTCGCGCCGGTGGACCCGGACTGGCTGCCTGAGGCACGCAAGCGCTCCTACAAATGGGACCGCCGCTCTCAGGTGCTGGTCAAGCACCTCAAGTGAACATTTTCAAGAAGCAAGACAGCACCATGGCACGCACCATCCAATGCACCCACCTCCACAAAGAAGGCGAAGGCCTGGACTTCGCACCCTACCCAGGCGAGCTGGGCAAGCGCATTTACAACGAAATCAGCAAGGAAGCCTGGCAGCTCTGGATGAAGCACCAGACCATGCTGGTCAATGAAAACCGCCTGAACCTGGCCGACGCCCGCGCCCGCCAGTACCTGGCCCGCCAGATGGAGCAGTTCTTCTTCGGCGGCGGTGCCGAGCAGGTGCAGGGTTACGTGCCGCCTTCGGCATGAGCTGAACGGCCCAGGCCCAGAGGCCTGCATGGCGCAGAGGGCGGCTTGCCGTTCTTTACGTAAAGATACGTCTTCAGATTCGTGTACGCTACGTCCATCAAGGGAGATGACGGTGTGGGTAGGCAGTCAGCTGGAGCTAAAACCGTGACGCGGGAGAACATCGCGCCGGGTGAGTGGGGGGCCATGGGCCTCGGGGTGTCCGCACAGGCCATGGCGGCTGGCCGCGCCATGGTGGCTTGGCCGCGTCCGGCATGGCCCCACGAGGCCTGAATGGCGCGCCCCATCTTCAAGCTGTCCAGGTTGTCAGGGGGTGCCCAGGCGGCGCTGCCCATCCTGATGTACCACCGGGTCCTGCCCGAGCACGACCCCTTGCAGGCGGAGACCCACACCGCCCGCACGATGGACACCCAGTTCCGGACGCTGGCCCGCTGGTTCAATGTGATGCCCCTGGACGAGGCCGCGGCCCTGCTGGCCGAAGGCCGCTTGCCGCCCCGCGCCGTCAGCATCACCTTCGACGATGGTTACCGCGACAACCACGACATCGCCCTGCCCTTGCTGCAGCGCCATGGCCTGACCGCCACCTTCTACGTCTCCAGCGGTTTCCTCAATGGCGGCACGATGTTCCACGACGTCATGGTGGAGACCGTTCGCCATGCGCCCACGGGCCAGTTTGACCTCGGCCTGACAGACGCCACCCCGGTGACCTTGAGCGACCTGCCCTCGCGGGTCGCGGCCCTGGACGCCCTCGTCCGCCAGGTCAAGTACCTGGACCCGGTCCAGCGCGAAAGTCTGTCAGAGCGCCTGCTGGCCACCTTGGGCCGCAACGCCCCGCATCAACTCATGATGGACGATGCGCAGGTGTGCGCCCTGACGCGTGCGGGCATGTCGGTGGGCGGGCACACCACACAGCACCTGATCCTGGCCCGCCTGGACGAGGCCACGGCCTGGGAAGAAATCCGCAGCAATGCCGAAGCCCTGTCCAGCCTGACCGGCCAGCGCATCACCTCGTTCGCCTACCCGAACGGCAAACCCGGGACCGACTACGGCCAACCCCATGTGGACATGGTCCGCCGCGCAGGCTTCGCCAATGCGGTCAGCACGCGCAGTGGCGTGGGCACCCGCGGTGCACCGCGCTTCGAGCTGCCGCGCTTCGTGTTGAACGAAACCACGACCGCCGGCATCCTGATGCGCATGCTGCGCATGACGGCCTACCCGGTGGGCGAGGCCGCCTGACGCCACCGCAGGGCGACAGCAGGCTCAGGCCTTCGCCGGCATCAGGAAGTCCCGGCTGATGCCCCAGACCAGGTCACCGACGCGGTCGAGGAACTGCGTCAGGGAGGCGTGCAGGCCGGGGGCCGTGATCTCGTCGATGCGGCTGAACTGCAGGTCGG